>NZ_JBFTML010000035.1:0-54759 GCF_056396925.1 Pseudomonas sp. 05N433
GACGGTGTGGTGTGCCGCTGAACACATGACCGCGATCAAACGCATCAAGGTTGATGCCGCTGTCGCCGCCGGATTTGAGGATGGAAAAATCCAGGATCAGGATCGCCAGGTACTCGGCGATCACCATCACCGACAGCAGCCGCGCCGACAGGTCGATCTTGCGATACCCCAGAATCGCAATGCTCGCCATCGCCATCAGCGAGTAAGACCACCACGGCAGCACCAGTGCGAACATGCTTTCCATGGTGCCACTGACCACCCCGCCGAACATGCCATACAACCCGACCTGAAGAATGTTATAGGCAAACATCGCCAACACCCCGGCCGCTCCGCCTGCCAGGCCACCCAAACCACGTGAGGTGAACGCATAAAAACCGCCGGCATTGGTCAGGTGCCGGGACATGGTGGTGTAACCCACCGAGAACGCGAGCAGCACCAGCAACGCCAGGATCAGCAACGCCGGCGTGCCGGCGCCATTGCCCAGCATGATGCCAATCGGGAAGCCACCGGCGATGACACTTAACGGGCTCGCCGCCGACACCACGAAGAAGATGATGAAACCAACACCCAGGGCACCACGCTTCAACTCCGTCGAACTGTTGATCGGGATAGATACGCTCATGTTCTTGACCTTATTGTATGAGGCAGTCGCTGTAGGATCGGTGCAGCAAGCCGTTCACCGTCACCGATAGAGCTTGTCGCTTTTATCGCACGCTGGATTCGATCCTATGCCTCACCGTGAACGCCCCGGTATCCCAAATCGGTAACCTGTTACGCCATCACCTGAACAGCGCCATCCGCCTGCCTGACCTCACTGCGAAGCGAGACGCGCCGTCAGTTCTGACGCCGCGCCGGTCACCAGGTCGCACAGATAGCCTTGCTGAAACGCACCGAACCGCTCACTGCGCCCCACCAGGGTCATGCTCCCTAGGACGCGCTGCTTTTCGTCGAAGATCGGCGCCGCGACGCCACTGCGTCCTGGGTGCAGCTCGCTTTCGCTGATGCAGTAGCCCTGCTTGCGGATGGCGAGCAGGCTCTTGATGAACGGCTTCCACTCCAGCCCCAGATGCTGCAATTCGGATGGGTTCACGTGCGCGTCGTAAACACGTCGGATTTGGCGCGGTAGCAGATAAGCCAGTACGACCCGGGAGGTCGCGCTGTGGAAAAGATCGATCGACCGCCCCCTGCCGCTACCGACCGGTCCAGCATCGGAGCCACGATGGATCAGCACGTTGACCACGGAGTCGCCATGCCACTCGCTGACCAGCGCGTCCAGGCCGGTGTCGACGACCAGGTTGTCGACCAGATCCCGGCTGCATGCCAACAACGGATCGTAGTTCGTCATCAGATGCTCCAGCGTGACGATTCGCGGGCCGAGCGCATAACCGCGCGGCAATCGCTTCAAAAAGCCCGCGTCGCCCAGTTCGCGCAGATAACGATAGGCGGTGGCGGACGTGTAGCCGAGCTCCCGGCAAATGATGTCCACATCGATGACCGGTTGTTCCGGGCGAAACAGGTCGAAGACCATGAGCAGACGGCGCAGGCTATTCATCTTTCTCTACATCCTTGTGAAGCCAACGGTCACCCCACACTGCTTTCAGCGGGCGGGTGTTCAGGCATGAGCGCAACCGGTGATGGCAGCGCGGGGGGTATGGGACGGCAACTCTGCGAACAGCTCCTGGTACTCCGCCGCAAAATGGCTGAGGTGAAAGAAGCCCCATTGGGCAGCGGCATCGCCGATCGAGAGATGCGACGCGCGGGTGGACATCAAGGTCCGGCGTACACCGTTGAGCCTCACAGAGCGCAAGTAATTCAGCGGCGTCGTCTCGGCAACCGAGCGAAAGCTGTTCTGCACGGTACGCCGACTGACCTGGAGTCGCTGGCACAACTCGATCACGCTGGGCACGTCGATCATCTCCGCGGTCGCCAGACGGTGGCATTTCTCGACAATGAAGCTGCGCGTGGAGCTTGCGGAGCGTTGTTGCTTGTCGCAAGCCGGGTCGGTCATGAGTTGCAGCAACTCGCCGAGCATCGCCTGTTCCAGCGCCAGCTCCCGCTCCCGATCTCGCGTGCTGTCGAGTTCTTCGTACACCAGGGCCTGGGAGAACATCGCCAGCAATCGGCGACGAGCGTCTGCAAAGCGCGGCGTGGAAACCCTGATCACCGGCTGACGCAGCAACAGGCTGACCTCCTTCGCCGAAGCCGTTTGCGCCAACGCCTGCTCGAACAATTCACGTTCGAAGGTGATGGACAGCAGCTCCATGCCCATCGGCATATGGAACATGAACTCCTCGCCACCGTGAAGAAAGAACAGGCTGCTATCGTCCGCCTCCCGTCCCTGCATCCGAATCGAACCCGGGGTGGTGATCGGCACGGCAAAGCACATCTTGCCTCGGGGAGCCACGCCGTGCTGCACGACACGCTGGTTGATCTGCTCGAGAAAGACGTGGACACCCGCCGTCGACAACTGCATCAGCGAACTCTCAGTCGAGCCTGCCGTTAGCTGACTGTAGTCCTGGTTCCACTCCTGGACGGTGGCCGCATGGACATGGACGTCTCTGAAATGGCTGATAGTCTGATTTTTCATGATGTCGAAAGCCTCTGCCAATATTCTTGTTTTTAGATCGCCTTCCTATGCGATATTCGCACATAGTGAGAATTTTGCACAATTCTTTATGAGATTTTAAATTCACTGGACAGTGCGCTCAGGGCGGTCCACTCATATGCCAATTCGGGCTACCGGCCATACACACACCACGGAGATGATCAGCACACTTAAATCGACATCCAGAGTGAACGTCATGAGTGAAGCCAAACTTGAATCCCTCCATTTCGCGGATGCCCCGCGAATTACCTCCAGCACACTTCCCGGCCCCAAAACCAGCGAGGCCCTGGCGTTGTCGGCGCGTACCGAGTCGATGGCGCGCGGCGGCGGACGCATGCCTGTGGCCATGGACCGCGCCTTCGGCGCGACCTTCAAAGACCCGGATGGCAACACCTACATCGATTTGTCCGCCGGCGTGGGCGTCAGCAGCGTAGGCCGCTGCCATCCGAAGGTGGTGCAGGCGATCCGCGAACAGTCCGAAGTGCTGATGCATGCCCTGGAGGTCAACAGCACCCGGCGCACCGAGCTGGCGGCCAAGCTCTCCGAGATCGCGCCCGACGGCTTGCGTGGCGACTGCATCACCTTCTTCACGCAAAGCGGCAGCGATGCGCTTGAAGCAGCCATCAAGTTCGCCAAACGCATCACCGGGAGGCACCAGATCATCGCCTTTCATGGAGGCTACCACGGCGTGTGGAACGCCTCGGGTTCCCTGACGACAGGTACGGCATACCGCAAGGGTTACGGAGCCCAAATGGGCGGGGTGATTCACGCCCCCTACCCTTACGCCTACCGTTTCCCTTTCGACACCACTCACAAAAGCGCCGAGCAGATCGCCGGCGAATATGTGGACTACCTGTTGAACACCCCCTACACCGCCGCCGATGACGTGGCTGCCGTGATTGTGGAACCGGTGCAGGGCGAAGGCGGCTACGTGCCTCCTTCACCAGAATTCCTGCAGCTTTTGCGCAAAGCATGCGACCGTAGCGGCACGCTGCTGATCGTCGATGAAGTGCAATCCGGCGCAGGGCGCACCGGCAAGATGTGGGCGGTCGAGCACTCGGGCGTGAAGCCGGACATGCTCACGTTCGGCAAAGGCATCGGCAGCGACCTGCCAATGGCGGGCCTGATCATGCGTTCGGACCTGGCGGCGGCGATTCCTGACGGATCGATGCCCAACACCTTTGCCGCCAACTCGTTGTCTGCGGCGGTTGCGCTGACCAACATCAGCATCCTGCAGGACCCGGAGCTCGATCTGCTCAACCGTGCGCACACCCTGGGGTTGGAGGCGCAGGAACGTATCCGTGGCTTCAACAGCCCGTTCGTCGCTGAAGTCCGCGGCCGCGGCCTGATGATCGGTATCGAACTGGTTGAAGACCCAGCCACCAAGGCTCCCCTGGCGCCCGAAAAAATCGGCCAGCTCATGGGCTACCTGCTGAACCACGGCGTGCTGATGATTCCCTGTGGTCGCTACAGCAACGTGATGCGAGTCATGCCGTCGCTGACGATCTCACGCTCGCTGTTCTTCAAGGCACTGGACATCTTCGGCGACGCCCTGGCTTCCCTTGAGGCATGACCCGACCACTGCACATCACTTATGGACCGCAAAATGACTGAGCACTTGAATCACTTCATCGAAGGCGCGTCCTTCGAAGCCTCCGACGGTCGTCGCATAAACCTCGTCAACCCCGTGACAGAACAGGTGTACGGCAGTTCCGCACAGGGCACGACTGAGGACGTGGACCGCGCAGTGGGGGCCGCACACCGCCAACTTGAGGGTGGCGCCTGGAGCCAGCTCGACGGCGCCCAGCGCGGTCGACTGCTATCTAAACTCGCTGACCTGGTTGAACGCGACAGCGAATTGCTGGCCGATCTGGACGCCAACGCCATCGGTCGCTCACCCATCGAACCGCGCCGGATGGACTTGCCCAACGCGATCGCCAACCTGCGTGCCGCTGCTGGCTGGGCCAACCAGCTGGAAGGGCGCACCATTCCCACCGGTGGCTACTTCGGCACCAAGACTCTTTCGTACACGGTACGCGAGCCCGTGGGTGTGGTCGGCGCCATCGTTCCCTGGAATTCGCCGTTGATGATCACCGTCTGGAAGCTCGCCGCGTTGCTGGCGGCAGGCTGCACCGTGGTCATCAAACCTTCGGAAGAGACGCCGCAGTCTGCCCTGCACCTGGCGGTGCTGGCTCAGGAAGCGGGCTTCCCTGACGGTGTGATCAACGTGGTCACCGGCTACGGCAATGAGGTGGGTCGCGCCTTGTGCGAACACCCGCTCGTTGCCAAGATCAGCTTCACCGGCAGCCCCGAGGCCGGACGCGAAATCCAGCGCACCGCCGGTGTGCTGTTCAAGCGCGTGGCATTGGAACTGGGCGGCAAAAGCCCCCAGATTGTCTTCGACGATGCCTCTTTCGAAGACGCGCTGCGCGGGTGTGCGCTCGGCCTGTTCGCCAACCAGGGCCAGGTCTGTGCGGCCGGCTCGCGCATCCTGGTGCACCGCAGCATCGCAGATCGCTTCGGCGCAGCGCTGGCCGATGCCGCAGAGGCAGTCAACGTGGGCGACCCTCGCCAGCCCGGTGTACAGATGGGACCGGTGGCCAAGAAAGCGCAATTCGATCGCGTTAACCGATACATCCAACTGGGAATAGACCAAGGCGCCTCGCTGCTGGCCGGTGGTGTATCGACGCCTGAACAGGGCTGGTTTGTCCGGCCGACGATCTTCACCAACGCGAACAACGCCATGGCGATCGCCCAAGACGAAATCTTCGGGCCCGTCGGCACGCTGATCAGTTTCGACAGCGAAGAGGAAGCTATCGCACTGGCCAATGACTCCTCCTACGGCCTGGCGGCCACGGTCTGGACGACCGACCTGGTGCGAGCGCACCGCGTAGCCGCTGCGGTGAAGGCCGGTGCCGTGGGTATCAACTGCTGGAGTCCGCTGGACGCCAACCTGCCCTGGGGTGGCGTAAAGACCAGCGGTATCGGCCGTGAAGGCGGGTTTGCCGGCGCGGTGGCCTACACCGAGGAGAAAGTCATCACCGTGCTGCTACCTTCCTGAGCACGATCCCTGTCCTGACCGAATAACCCTCCGGCCCCTGTGCCGCGAGGGTTAGCGTTCAAAAGTGCATCCCTGATGCCGTTGATAATCAATGGAGAGACTGCGATGAACCCGATAGATCAACAAACAACCGATCGGTATCCGACGTCCCTGCGAATGTTGCACTGGGTGCGTGCCGCACTCATCGCAGGCCTCCTCTGGGCAGGCTGGCATATGACCGGTCTGAATGACGAAGTGGCGAGCAAGTACGAGCTCTATTACCCGTGGCACAAATCCTTTGGGCTGTTGGTGTTTCTGGTTGTCCTGACCCAGATCGCCCTGCGCTTTCGGACCCCCGTGCTTCCGCAGCCGCTGGAAACGCTGGCAAGTTATGAAAGGTTCCTGTCAAGGCTTACGCAGCGTGTCATGTATGCGCTCGTCGTGATCGTGCCGTTGATGGGCTACTCAATGTCGAGCACTTACACGATGAGCGACGGGGTGTTCTTTTTTGGGGTCAACCTGCCGGAGCTCCTTCCGAAAAATGACAATTGGTTCGTCGTCTTCCAATGGCTGCACAAAGTGCTCGCCTACACCCTGCTCGGACTGATCCTGTTGCATGTCGTAGGCGCCCTCAAACACCGGTTTTACGACCGGGACCCTCGAAACGACGTCCTGCGCCGCATGCTGTAACTTGATGAGGCGTGGGCGCAAGATGTCCACGCCTTCGTGGCTCTGACCTGAGGGGGCCCGGTACAGTCACTTGCGTACGGTCTTGAAGTTTTCAGTTCTGTTGTGCTTACCTGCTATCAGTTTGGCCCAGGTCTGACGAGGTGAGCCCGCCATGCTGAAATCACTCGCAGTTATCGCCGTTGGTGCGTCACTTGGTGCCTGGTTGCGCTGGCTCCTGGGCATGAAGCTGAACGCCCTGTTCCCCACGATTCCCCCGGGCACGGTGGTCGCGAACATGGTCGGGGGCTACATCATTGGCCTGGCTATCGCGTTTTTGGCCGCCTCACCCACCTTGAGTCCTGAGTGGCGCCTGCTGATCATCACGGGTTTCTGCGGTGGGCTTACCACCTTTTCTACGTTTTCCGCCGAAACAGTTGCCCTGATCCAGGAAGGCAGACTGCTCTGGGCGCTCGGCTCAATTTCATTGCACGTCGTAGGCTCGTTGGTGATGACCGCTGCCGGGCTTTTGTCCTATCAAATCATTGGCATGCGATGAGGAGATGAAAATGAAAGGTTTTCTGGTGATTTTCTTCACTCAACAGAACCGCCGTTATCAGGGAAAGATGCTTGGCGAATGGATCGTCGATGTGGCCAAGGAGATGGGGCTGCGTGGTGCGACTCTCTCTACGGCTATCGAGGGTTTTGGACACACCGGTCGACTGCACTCTTCGCATTTTTTTGAACTCGCGGATCAGCCTACGGAGATTCGCATGGCTATCACCGAGGACGAATCCGAAAGGTTGCTCAAGAGGCTGGAGGCTGAGGAAATCTCTGTGTTCTACATAAAGACCCCAATCGAGATGGGCTTCGTCGGCAAAAAAACCACCTAGCCTGGCCCCTCCTCGATCGTCTGTTGCCTGGCGACCTCCCATCGGGAATGCGCCACCGCGGGTGGCGCCCCCGATCAAGATACCGGCAACAAACCTTCGTCGTTACGGCGTGAGCGGCGACTCAGAACGTCATCCAGACGATGAACTGGAAGTAAGTGTTCGTTGATGCGCTCCCGCTCTGCAGACCACCGTCCCCGAGCCACTTTTCGGGCTTGTAGAAGCCGACCAGAGGCGAGAGTGTGACGTTATCCGTCACCATCCAATCCAGAAAAAGGTCGACCTCACGTGCAGCGAAGTCCTGCTCATGCGTACGGGAGAGCTGGTGGTAGTTGAAGGCCATTGCGTTAAGGGTCAATTTATCGGTCGGCTTGACTGAGAGGAGCACGTCGTTGATCGCCATGTTCGAGGTCACTGAACCTGCGTAATTGGCGGCGACTTCACCCTGGTATCGCTTGCGAAAACCTCCCTGGAACAGAAAGTCGTAACCTTCGGAATAGCGCGAATATCGATAGCTCACCGTCGGTTGCCATTGGGTGTCGGCAAAGGTGTAGCCCGCTTCGAAGAACATCGCCCGCTGTGAGCCCGAGCGTTTTTCCTGACGTGCGACCTCGAACGCAAAGTCGGCATTCTCGATCCCGGCATTGCCCTGCCCACGAATGCTGTAGACGTTCATACCCTTGCGCTCAAGCCGATCGCCAAAGGCATATCGCTCGTCAACATCCAGGCCGTGCACGTACGTCGAACCGATCGAGCCGACGGGCGTCGTGTAGTCGAGGGTGGCGGCAGCCACTTCGGTCTTCGACTGCCCGGGGTTATCGGATTTGAGCCATATCAGGCTACCGTGCAGGCCCTCCTGACCACCCAGTTTCAAGACTGCCGTATTCCCGAACGCCAACCGCGGGCCAAGGTAAAAGGCGCCACCGCGATTGAACCGGCCATCCCTTACGCCCTCGATAGGGCTGAAGGCCTTCCCGGGGGCGAACCCGTCGTCAGTGATCAGGAAGCCGTCCACCGTAACGAGCTGCCGGCCAAAAGAGAAATCAACGCCGTCCTTGCCCAGCGCAGGAATCAGGTCACCTGACTTCCAGCCCAGGTAGGCGTCTTCCACAGCCGTTCTTCTTTCATCCCCGACGGTGAGTCCTCCCGCGTCCCCATCGCCAAATGACCCCGTGCTGATCCAGCTGAGCCCGCCATAGACGGAACCGGCAGTGATCTTGTTTGTCGTGCCGTTGAGACCGTACTTGGCGTAGCCTTCTTGCCAGCGCATCCTGCCAGGCTCCCTCTCAGGGTCGCCAATGTAGTTTTTCTCGCTGCCGAACCAGCCAAACGCCGCCGACAGGTCGGCGTTCAGGACGGTTCCGCCATCGTCTTCGTTGTAGAGCTGGTAGGCGTGTACCTGCGGCTCAAATGTACAGAGTGCGACCAGCGAAAGTAATGGGGCGTAACTGAGGGTGCGCATGACGTCTCTCCTGTTTTTATATTTATGAGGCGAGCCATGAGTGTTCCGGCTTGGGTCGCGCAAGCGGTAACCCAAATCAGCACTTTCAAGGGGCTGGCCGCCCATCCCCTCGCGCGATACCTCCCCCGCTGCAAAACATCCTCAGCGCCTCGAATGGTTGCCGTTTTGGGCTACGGCCTCTGAGCGCACTCCCCCTATGCTGGGCCCATAAGAACCATAAGAACCGAGGCACCTGTCATGACCCCTTTGTCACCCTCCCCGCTGTTACGTCAGGGGCTTTGTCTTCTGACCCTCTTCGCCTGCAGTGCCCTGGCACCTGTTGCCAGTGCACACCATTCGTTCGCGCTTTTCGACCAGACCCAGACCGTCTCGATCAAGGGTGTCGTCGAGCGCTTTGCCTGGAGCAATCCTCACATCACGATTTACCTCGATACACCCGGCCCGCCGGCCCAGCGATTCAAGATCGAAACGGGCAGTGTCAACGCGTTACAGCGCACGGGCTGGACCGCTGAGTCGATCAAGGCCGGCGAGACTGCCGAGGTGTCCTTCAAA
Source organism: Pseudomonas sp. 05N433 (assembly GCF_056396925.1). Lineage (NCBI taxonomy): Bacteria > Pseudomonadati > Pseudomonadota > Gammaproteobacteria > Pseudomonadales > Pseudomonadaceae > Pseudomonas > Pseudomonas sp. 05N433. The sequence goes on from NZ_JBFTML010000035.1 coordinate 9,216, forward strand.
CCGTTGAAAAACGGTGAGCCAGGAGGGCTGCTCGTGGAGATCAAGATCGGTGACGTCGTACTCACGGGCGGCGGATGAGAAATCCTTCCCTGGCTTCATGACGACCTAACCGACCGGACCAGACCAGCAGCGTGGAGACGTTTCAATGAAACCGACACGAACCTTGAACACGGCAATGATCGTCCTGGGCATCGCCCTCGTGACTGTCGCCGGGATGTGCAACGCCGCTACACCTTCCAAACCTCTAAGCGACAAACACAGCGTCAGCGCACGCCCCGACATCAGCGGCACCTGGGAACGAACCCCGGACGACTGGTTCGGTGAGAACCCCGACAACCCGGTGCACCCAGGCGGACCGATGGACCTGAAGGCGCCCTATGCCGACGAATACGTCGCGCTGAAGAAGAAACAAGCCGCTGCGAACGAGGCCGGAACGCCGTTGGCCACAACAAGTTCCAGATGCCTGCCCGAGGGAATGCCAACGTTGATGGCGGCGCTCTTCCCGATCCAGATCATTCACGACGACAAGCAAGTGATTGTCCTCGGTGAGTATCTCCAGCAGGTCCGCCGGATTCTCTTGAACGAAGCGATGCCTGCAAAAGAGACCCTGGACCCTAAATATCAAGGCCATTCACGCGGCCATTGGGAAGGCGACACGCTCGTCGTGGAAACACAACGGGTGCGAACGGACGTGAGTTTCTACGACGTTCCACACGGCAAGGACATGAAGATCACCGAACGCATCAGGCTGACGGCGCCGGATCACCTGGAGAACCAGGTCGTGATCGAGGACCCGCAGGTGCTCAAGACCCCGTATCGCTTCACGTTCGAGTACAAACGGTCCAACTACGCCATTCAAGAGTATGTCTGCGAGAACAATCAGATCGTGATCGATAAAGAGGGCAAGGCATCCCTCAGTCTCGAGTGAAGTCGCCATTAATCGCCATGGGAGCTGACCAAATGGAAAGACTGACAACCATCAGCATCCTGCGGCCGACGCTGCAAAGCGCCCTGCTGTTGTTGATCCTCACGTCGAACACATTCGCAGAAGTGCCGCGCATGCCCACGGCCATCGCGGTGCCGCCCTCCGGCAAGCCACCGCTCTCGTCGGCGAAACGCCCGGGCACCGAATACAGCGACCTCGACAAGTACGGCTACATCGAGGAGGAGTTTTACCTGCAAGGCGTTGCCCCGGCCATTACCGCCTCGGGCAAAACCCTGTTGGAGGCGCCTTACACCACACGCATTCTGGTGCGCAAACCGGCTGACCCCGCGCGCTTCAATGGCACGGTCGTGATCGAGCCGTTCAGCTGGTTCGGCGAGCGCGCCGCGGGATGGATCCTGACCCGCGACTATTTGCTGCGTCGCGGCTACGCGTACGTCGGGTACACGCTGAATGTGAACAAGCCACCAGTCGATCCCAAGTTCATCTCGGACACCCCGGCTGCCGAGGCCGAGCAGATCGCTCAGTACGGACGGATCGTGAACTTCGAGTTCATGCGCCGCTTCGACTTTGCACGCTACGCGCCGCTGGGCACCTATTACGACCCGGAACACTTCACCCGCGGTGAAGCTCCCGATCCGTTTGCTCCACAGTCCCAGGGCATCGGGGCGCAACTGGCGTTGCTGCTGAAAACCAATGCAGCGCAAAGCCCGTTGGCCGGTCTCGATGTTCAACGCATCTACGTCAATAGCTGGGCCGTGACCGCGCAAGTCTGGATGGACTACCTCGACCAGGGCCGGCACCAGCAATGGCGTATGCCCGACGCAAGGCCGCTGATCGATGCCTACATGACCGGCCGCATGGCCTACGGAGAAGTGGGCGGCGACGTCATCCGGGTGCCGCGCCATACGCCCGATGGCGTGCCGTTCGTGACCGTCTACAGCCAGTCCGAACTGATGCACGACGTGATCGAAGGCATCAACCTGCCGCCGGACACCGACAGCCCGCAGATTCGCTACTACGAAGTGACCGGCATGCCGCACCTGCGGCTGGCCGACCTCGGTACGGAGCATACCGAACAGCTCGCTGCCGACATCGGCAAGGGCGACGACCCACGGTGCCGGACGCTGTACGACGAACCGGCGGAGCTGGTCGTCTCGGCGCTCCTGGATCGCATGGACCAATGGGTGCGCCAAGGCAAACCCATGCCGAATGCTCCGCGGGTCGCCCGCGATGGCAAGACCGCCGCACGCGACCCTGTTACCGGCAACCTGCAAGGGGGCGTACGCCCGCCGTGGATCCAGGTGCCCAGTGCGACCTACCTCACGGATCAGGAGACCGGCTGCGGACTGATCTACGACACCAAGGTGCCTTACTCCAGGGACGTGCTTGGCCAGCGTTATGGAAGCTTCAGCAACTACGAACAGAAATTCGAAGACGCCAAGGCCCTTTCGATCAAGGAAGGGTACCTACTGCCGGAGGATGCGGCGGGTCTGCGCTCGATCGCAAAACCTCAAGACTTCTAACCCATTGGGAAGAACAGCAAATGTCATCATCACTCATCATTGCCTGGATCTATGCGTCACCTTTGAGCACAGCCATCCGGGACATTCTCTGGATCATACCCACCGTCCAGAGCATTCATATCCTCGCTATCACAGTGCTCTTCGGCTCTGCGGTCATCTCCGATCTTCGGCTGGCGGGTGTGTTCGCCACGGACGAGCCCTTGCGTGGCGTCGTTCGCCGGTACTACCCGTGGATGCGCAATGCGCTCCTCGTCCTGCTCTTCACGGGGTTGATCATGATCATCGCCGAGCCTGATCGCGTACTCGTCAACTCGACCTTCTGGCTGAAGATGGCACTGGTCGTGAGTGCGTTCACGCTGACCTTGCTTCTGCGGCGCCCCCTTCTGCGCCCTGCCGACGATGCACAACGTGATGGCAAGCCTCCTCTTGTCAAGGCGCTAGCCTGGCTGTCGATTGGCTTGTGGTGCGTCGTCATCATCTGTGGTCGCTGGATCGCCTACGCGATCTAAGCGTTTTCAACGAAAGCTCCCAGGTATTCGCCATGGACATTCAACCAACACTACAAGCCCYCCAGGACACCTCTGTCGCCACCTTCATCCGAGAGTCGGGCTCCGCTTTTCCAACCCTTGAATCGGTGCATGTGATCGGCATCGCCCTTGTGTTCGGGACCATCGCCGTCGTCGATTTGCGTCTGCTCGGCGTTGCCTCCCATCGCCGCAGCGCGCTACGGCTGATAAAAGATTTGCTGCCGTTCACCTGGGTCGCTTTCGTGGCTTGCGTGATCACCGGCCTGCTCATGTTCGCCGCCAATGCCACGACCTATGCCGAGAACACCGCGTTCTTGTGCAAGATGGGCGTGTTACTGCTGGCGGGGCTCAACATGGGGGTATTCCATTTGGGCGTCTTTCGCCGCATTGCCGAATGGGACACAACGCTAACGCCTCCCAGCCAGGCGCGTGTCGCAGGGTTCAGTTCGTTGGCATTGTGGGCGGGCGTGGTGTTCCTCGGCCGCTGGATCGCGTTTCTCTGATGGCTCGTCTATCGCCGCGTCGCGCATCCGGTGCAGATATGCCCAGCGATCACGCAAACAGCGCAATCAAGGTGGTGCGCCCGGTATCCGGCCGATGGGAATCGCTGGCGCTGTTGCTTGCGGCCCTGGCAGTCATCGCCAGCGTGGCAGGCTATATAACGCTGCGCCCCCAGAAAGTCGGCCCACCGATAACCTTGAGCTGGCAGGTGCGTTCCTTCGATGGCCTGGGTGCGGTCGATCAGGCGATTCACAGCGCTCTGCTGCCGGCCGGTGAAGAAATCATCTGGTTCAACAACGATACCGGCGGCTGGATCACGCTGGAGCGTGCGCAGAAAATCTTGCTGCCGCCCTTCTACCGTGACGCCTTCTGGAAGACCAATGGCGAGGTGCAGTGGCAATTGATTCTGCCTGGCACTCACCTGCCGCATGCCGCTTCCGGCGACGTGCACGCCGATGCGCCTGTCACCCCGCCGGACCAGACCGCCAACAAGGTGTCGCAAGCCACCCAGGGCCAGGGCGCTACGGTCTATTACGGCTCGGGCGGCCGCGCGCCGGGCCAGAGCGCCTACCTGCTCGTCATCGGTCACGCGCATGCCGGTGTCATGTGGGCCAACCAGGCGACGATCTGGGTCCACCGCGACCCGAACGCGCCCTACCCTGGCATCGTCAAGCCCGAATCGCTGGTCGGCGACGGCTGGCGCCAGGTCATCCCTTACAACGGTGCCAGCGAAGTCGAACGCGTAAAAGGAACCCAGCCATGACCGTTTCTATGAAACACCGCGCACTGTGGCGCCGATGCATCGCGCTATTGCTGCTGATACCCGCCATCGCACTCGCCAGCCCGGCTCCCTCTTCGGGCAAGAAGCTCAAGATCGGCGTCACACTGCATCCCTACTACAGCTTCGTGGCAAATATCGTTGGAGATCGGGCGGAAGTCGTTGCGCTCATCCCGGCGGAAGCGAATCCGCACAACTACCAGCCGCAGCCCGATGACATCACCCGCGCGATGAATATCGATGTTCTGGTCGTCAACGGCATCGGACACGATGAATGGGCCTTCCAGATCATCAAGGCCGCTGGCCGCGGGGCGACCCTGCCGATCATCCAGGCCAATGCCTCGGTTGCGCTCATTCCAATCGGCGGCGGCCAGGACGGCGTCAAGGTGGTCAATCCGCATACCTTCGTATCCACCACGGCAGCGATACAACAGGTCTTCGAGATCACTCGCCGGCTGGGGGAACTGGACCCGGACAACGCTGCGGCGTATCGACAAAACGCCCTGGCGTATGCCGCGCGTATCCGGGCGCTAAGGGCCGGCTTCATGACCCGTTTCGCCGCGCTGGATTTGTCTTCCTTCCGGTGCGCGACAACGCACGCTGGCTACGACTACATGATGCAAGAGTTCGGCCTGTTCGTGAGTGCGGTGATCGAGCCGCGTCACGGCGTCGCGCCGACTGCGCGCCAGTTGGCCAACACCATCGACGCGATCAAGAGGGCCAATGTGCGTGTGCTTTTTGCCGAGAAGAATTTCTCCCTCGACCTGGCCAAGCCTATCGAGGCAGCCACCGGCGTGAAGGTGTTCGCGCTGTCTCACATCACTGGCAATACCTATAGCCCGGACGAATTCGAGGTGGCGATGCGTGAAAACCTCGAGACCTTGGCCGAAGCCGTTGAGTTTACGCAGCGATGAACGCGATGAAGAAGGAACAAGCGATGCGCGGCCCCGCCATAGTGCTCGATAACGTCTCCCTGCAACTGGGAGGTACGCAAGTGCTCGACAAAGTGAGCTTCCGGGTAGAAGCCGGTGCGCTGCACTGCCTGGTAGGCCCGAACGGCGGCGGCAAGACTTCACTGGTGCGTGCGCTGCTGGGCCAGATGCCGCATTCAGGGACGGTCCGGTTCGAAGGCGAGGTCACGACACCCATGGGGTATGTTCCGCAATTGCCGGACTTCGACCGCAACGTGCCGATGACGGTCAACGACATCATGGCCCTTCTCGGTCAACGCAGGCCGGCCTTCCTGGGCTCAAGCCGATCTGCCAAGGCGGCCAATGCCCAAGCACTGGAGCGCACCGGCGTGGCCGGAATGGGCGCAAAACCTTTTGGCAGCCTGTCCGGTGGCCAGCGTCAGCGAGTGCTGCTGGCCCAGGCGATCAGCCCGGCGCCCTGGCTACTGATCCTTGACGAACCGACCGCCGGCATCGACGAACCGGGTGTGCGACTGGTGGAGGCGCTGGTGGCCGAGCTGAACGGCCGCGGCGTCACCATCCTCTGGATCAACCATGACCTGGAACAAGTCAGGCGCATCGCGCAATCGGTGACCGTTATCAACCGGCGGGTGCTGTTCCATGGTTCGCCCGACCAGGTCGCCTACCCTCTGGAGGCTACCCAATGAGTGCCCTGTACGAATTGATTCGCAACCAGCTCCAGGCGCTTGCCGCGAGTGGCATCCTGCCGCAACCGTTCGAGTACGAGTTCGTGATCAATGCGCTGCTCTGTGCAGTGCTCATCGGACCGCTACTGGGTGTGCTGGGCTCGATGGTGATGATCAAGCGCATGGCGTTCTTCAGTCAGGCCGTCGGTAATGCGGCGATGACCGGCGTTGCCATTGGCGTGCTGATCGGCGAGTCCTACACCTCCCCCTACTTCTCAATGTTCGGCTTCTGCCTGCTGTTCGCCCTGACGCTGAAGTACACGCAGCACCGCACCACGCTGGCCAATGACACGCTGATCGGCGTGTTCTTGTCCATCTCGCTGGCGGTCGGGGCCTCGTTGCTGCTGTTCGTGTCGGCGAAGATCAACACGCACGTAATGGAAAGCGTGCTGTTCGGTTCCATCCTGGCGGTCGACTACACCGACATGAACGTGCTGCTTGTGGTAACGGCGACGTGTGCTCTGCTCGGACTGCCGATGTACAACGGCATGCTGTTGGCCAGCCTCAATCCGAGCCTGGCACATGCTCGCGGCGTGCGCGTGCGAAGCGTCGAGTACCTGTTTGTCGTACTGGTCACCCTGGTGACGGTAGCCTGCCTGAAAATCATCGGCGCAGTACTCGTCGAAGCCCTTCTGCTCATACCGGCCGCGGCAGCACGCAACATCAGCCATTCGCTCCCGGGGCTGGTCGTGCGCGCCATCCTGATCGCGACTTTTTCCTGCGTGGTCGGCATCCTGGCACCCATGCAATTTCACATTCCCGTACCGACAGGCGGCGCAATCGTGATCGTCGCCGCCCTGGTGTTCGTCGTCACCACCGTCATCCGCGCTACCGGGGCCCGGTTCAGAGGTGCCAGCGTATGAAATGGCTTTGCATGTCACGTCGACCCTGGCTAGCGATGCTGGTACTGCTGCTGGGCAATCCGCTTTCTGCCTTCGCGGATACCGGCAGGCAGCAGGTGCTTGTCGCACTGCCGGCGGTGTATGCGCTCACCTCGACGCTCAGCGACGGCACAACCCTCAAGGTCGTCCGCCTTCCGGCAGACGCTGCCGTGCCCATGGAAAGCCAGGCCAACGCGCTGTCGCGCCTGGAGCCCGCCGTGTTCCAGCAGGCCACCGCCGTAGTTACCCTGGGCAACCTCTGGCGCGCGGATCCGCTTTACACCACGGCACGTCGCCACAATCTGCGAATCGTCGAGATCGATGCCTCGCACTCATGGGACACCGTCAAGCCCGGAGTGGCCGTGGCCCGCGTGCCATCGAACGACGTTCCCTGGGTAACCGAACGCGACGTCGATGGCGGACTGTCGCCGTACGCCTGGCTCGGCCCCGTCAACGCCATGCGCATGTCGGCGATTATCGCTACCGACCTGGCACGCCTGTCTCCCCCCGATGCGCCTCGGATAGAGCGCAACCTCGCCGCACTCGAAGGCCGATTGCGCCAGCTCAAGGCCAACTACGGTGCCCGGCTGCTGGCAGTGCCGGATCTGCGCGTGCTGTCGCTGGCCAGTGAGTTCACCTACCTGTTCGGCGAGTTCGGGATTTTTGTCGACGGCTGGTTCGTCCGACAGGACATCGACTGGAGCGACGCCGACTGCACCGCACTGACCCGATACCTGCGCGAGCGTGACATCCACGTGGTGGTCCACAAGTGGGCACCGGACGCCAGGATTGCCAAGGCCATCGAGGACGGCGGCGCACGGTTGTTGATACTGGACGCCGGCAACCCGGGAATGCTCGCCGACGCGGCCGACGGGTACGAAGCACTCCTGAGTTCGAACCTGGATTCCTTACTGACGGCCTTCGCGCCACCTGGCCCCAATACGAGCGGCGACCACAAATCGCCGCTCCAATGATCAACCTCGACCGTGGAGATCGAAGACCTTATGAAACCCCTAGGCTCAGCACATCGGATACTGATCGCCGGCGCCCTGGTGTTCTGCCAGGCAGCCTTCGCTCATGGCCCCGTCTTCGACTGCTACATCGAGAGCGATGATCTGGTGAAGTGCGAGGCGGGTTACACCGACGGCAGCTCCGCCGCTGGCAGAAAAGTCCATGTCCAGGACACTAGCAACAAGGTGTTGCTCGAAGGAAACGTCGGCACCGACAACACCTACGCATTCCAACCCCCAGCCGGGAAATACTCCGTTGTGTTCATGGGCGGAGACAACCATCAAGCCACGATTCAATCATCCGACATTTCAAGGTGAAATCGACCATGCCGATCAAACGACGACTGCTCCAGGCACTTGCCGCCGTTACATTAGGTTGCCTGACAGGCGCTGCACAGGCCCATTTCCAGATGCTCTACGTCGAGGAAACGGCGCTGCCGCGTGCGGATAAACTGGAGTTCGCGCTGGTGTTCACGCATCCCTTCTCCGGCGGCCCCACCATGACCATGGATGAACCCCGCGCCTTTAGCCACATCAGCTCGCACGGCGGGGAAAAAATCGATCTGCGCCAATACTTGCGCCCTGTCCAGTGGCAGAGTCGCGATAACCAAACGACTGCCTATCGTGCGTCGATTCCGCGGGAGTTGGTTCGCTCACTGGGTGACCATATCTTCGTACTCGAGCCCGAGCCCTACCTGGAAACCGAGGAAGACGTCTACATCCAACAGTTCACCAAGCTGATCGTGAACGTGGGCGGAGTACCCGGCAACTGGGCAGAACCACAAGGGTTGCCGGTTGAGATCCAGCCACTGAACAAGCCTTATGCAAACTGGACAGGCGGAGTGTTCCGCGCCTTGGTGCTGGCCGATGGCAAGCCCGTTCCRTTCGCCGAAATCGAAATCGAATACATCAACCATTCCGTCGATATCGAGAAAAACGCCTTCGGCCAGCAAGACTATGTAACGGCACCTCAAGCTTCATTCAAATCCCTGAGCTCCTACACGGACGCCCAGGGCATCGTGACCATCGGCCTGCCCCGGGCCGGCTGGTGGGGTATTGCAGCGCTCGACATCGGTACAACGAAAACCCACAAGGGCAAACCCTTGTCGCAAGACGCGGTGCTGTGGGTGCAGGCCAGGGATATGAAATGAAAAGCGCATAAAGCAACCGCGCCTGACAGGCCTCACGAAAAGCGCCCTACCCCCTCAGAAACGGATAGATATCGCCTCGAATCCGGATAGATGCACCGCACAGAAAGGCTTTCAATCAGGTCGTGCCTAAAACTACAAAAAGGGTGTACCTGATGAACAGCTCTAGAAGCATTGCGCAGTGGCAAGATTACATTCAGGGTTGCCTGGATTTTCGGCCGGCCGAAGGTATTTACCGCGTCGCCCGCGACATGTTCACAGAGCCGGAACTGTTCGACCTGGAGATGGAACTGATCTTCGAGAAGAACTGGATCTACGCCTGCCACGAGAGTGAAATCGCCAATCCCAATGATTTCCTGACGATGCGCGCCGGTCGTCAGCCGATGATCATCACCCGCGATGGAAGCAATCAGCTCCACGCGCTGATCAACGCTTGCCAGCACCGGGGCGCGACCCTGACTCGCGTCAGCAAAGGTAACCAATCTACCTTCACCTGTCCGTTCCACGCCTGGTGTTACAAAAGTGRTGGCCRCCTGGTCAAGGTCAAGGCTCCGGGGGAATACCCGGAAGGTTTCGACAAAGCAACCCGCGGCCTGAAGAAGGCCCGGATCGAGAGCTACAAGGGTTTCGTCTTTATCAGCCTGGACGTCAATGGCAGCGACTCGCTGGAAGACTACCTCGGCGATGCCAAAGTGTTCTTCGACATGATGGTCGCGCAGTCTCCGACCGGCGAGCTGGAAGTACTGCCCGGCAAGTCGACCTATAGCTATGACGGCAACTGGAAACTGCAGCACGAAAACGGCCTGGATGGTTATCACGTCAGCACCGTGCACTACAACTATGTCTCCACGGTACAGCATCGCCAGCAAGTCAACGCGGCCAAGGGCGGCGGCTCCGACACGCTGGACTACAGCAAGTTGGGCGCCGGCGATGCCGAGACCGACGACGGCTGGTTCTCGTTCAAGAATGGCCACAGCCTCTTGTTCAGCGACATGCCCAACCCGACTGTACGCGCCGGGTATGCCAGCGTCATGCCGCGCCTGGTGAAGGAATACGGCCAGCAACAAGCCGAGTGGATGATGCATCGTCTACGCAATCTCAACATCTACCCAAGCCTGTTCTTCATGGATCAGATCAGCTCGCAGCTGCGTATCGTGCGCCCAGTGGCCTGGAACAAGACCGAGATCACCAGCCAGTGCATCGGCGTCAAGGGTGAGTCCGACGCAGATCGGGAAAACCGGATCCGCCAGTTCGAGGACTTCTTCAACGTTTCAGGCATGGGCACTCCCGACGACCTGGTGGAGTTTCGCGAAGCCCAACGCGGATTCCAGGCCCGCCTCGAGCGCTGGAACGAAGTGTCCCGCGGCAGTGAGAAATGGGTCGAAGGCCCCACCCCGAACAGCGAGGCTCTGGGCATCAAACCGGTACTGACCGGCACCGAGTTCACGCATGAGGGGCTCTACATCAATCAGCACGGATCCTGGCAGCGCTTCCTTCTGCAAGGTCTTGCACAAAAAGCCCTGAAGTTGAAGGAGGTGTGAAATGAGCGCACTACAACATTCCGTCGAACAATTCCTCTACCGCAAAGCCGAGCTGTGTGATCAGCAGGATTGGGACGCCTACATCGCCCTGTTTGATGAACAGAGCGAATTCCACCTGCCGCAATGGGAGTCGGAGCATGTGTACACCACCGATCCCAAGCGCGGCATGTCGCTGATTTACTACTCGAACCGCTCCGGCCTGGAAGACCGGGTATTTCGTCTGCGCACAGGCAAGTCGGCAGCTTCAAACCCGATGCCGCGCACCTTGCATCAAATCAGCAATGTGCGAATCAAGGAGATCGATAACGGCTTGCTTGAAGTCAAGGCCGCCTGGGTCACGCTCTACACCCGGCAAGGGCTGTCCGAGCAGTTCTACGGCCATGTGACCTACCACCTCAAAGCGGACGCAGACAGCTGGAAGATCACCCGCAAGCACATCGTGCTGCTCAACGACACGATCAACTCAGTGCTTGATTTCTATCACCTGTGAACTGTGGGGCACGCTGTCATGAACCATAAAGTCGCTTTCAGCTTCGCAGATGGCAAGACCTCGTTCTTCGAGGTCAAGCCCAACGAACTGCTGCTCGACGCCGCGCTACGCAATGGCGTGAACATCCCGCTGGACTGTCGCGAAGGTGTCTGTGGCACTTGCCAGGGTCGCTGCGAATCAGGCCAATTCACTCAAGACTACGTCGATGAAGAGGCTCTTTCCGAGCAGGATCTGGCGCAACGCAAAATGCTCTCTTGCCAGACCCGCGTGCAATCGGATGCGTCGTTCTATTTCGACTTCGATTCGAGCTTGTGCAACGCTGGCGCAACCCGGTTACTGCAAACGGTGATCACCGGTGTAGAACAGGTGTCGGCCACCACGGCGATCCTTCATCTGGACGCTTGCGCCCACCAGCAGCAATTGGACTTTCTTCCGGGGCAATACGCTCGACTGCATGTACCGGGCACCAGTGAGTGGCGCTCCTACTCATTCGCCAACCGCCCCAACCCCACCAACCAATTGCAGTTTCTCATCAGGCTCCTGCCTGATGGCGTGATGAGCAACTTCATCCGCGAGCATTGCCGCCCCGGTCAAGTACTCGAGCTCGAGGCCCCATTGGGGAGCTTCTATCTACGTCAGGTGACCAAACCTCTCGTACTGGTGGCAGGAGGAACCGGCCTGTCGGCCTTCCTCGGGATGCTTGATAACATTGCAGAAAAAGGTGGCTGCGGGCACCCGATCCAACTGTTCTATGGCGTCACGCAGGACAATGACCTGTGCGAAACTCAACGCCTGGCTGATTATCGCGACCGCATCGCCGACTTCGACTATCACCTTGTGGTTTCGAAACCCTCCGTGGATTGGCAAGGTAAAACCGGGTGGATTCCTGATCACTTCGACCGTCAGTCGTTCGACGCCAACCCATTCGACATCTACCTGTGCGGTCCTCCGCCCATGGTCGACGCGATTAAAACCTGGTTCAACGATCAGAAGATCGAGCAGTTCCAGATGTATTACGAGAAGTTTATCGATAGCAATTCCAAACATTGAGCAACAGGGAAATATCCGGAGAAGCATCCAGATATTTCCCTGATTTTTTAATCTGCGAGCTTTGGCATGCACTAGACGCCATCATCCGCTGTCTTGTCTGTGACGATGAGGGGCTCGATTCCCCAGTCGCCAGACAAATACCAATCCTCTCCGAACATCTCGGCCGGATGCATCGTACGGTCGGAGCCATTGCCGCATGCCAGGGACTTGGCCGGACAATACCGGTCACATCCCCAACAGATCCGCTCGGGGTGCTTGGGGTTGACGGGGAAGTTCTTGGCCATTTCGATCTCCGGTCATTGAGAGACGTTCTTCCAACCTACAGCCTTTGTGCAAAACCATCCTTGATGGATATCAAGAATCGACATCGAGCGACTGCCCTCCCTATCGCGATCCTGGAGCTAAGCTTCTAACGGTTTAATTGATCAAAACTTGATAACAATCATTATTGTTCGCAGCAAAGCTTCCTAGACTCGGGTTCCTACTCGTCAGTGCTCAGGAAGACATTATGCGTACCCACCTCTCACTCGCCCTGCTCTTGCTCGTACCGCTGGCTCACGCAAAGGAATACCCGATCGGGGAACCACAGCTGTGTCAGGGGTTGGAAGTCGGGGCGGTGTATCTGCAACCGATCGAGATGGCCCCGGCTGGCATGATGCGCGCTACTGTCGATTCTGATGTTCACCTGGAAGCTGACATTCGGGCCACCGCGGACAATCGACAGGGCTTTCAGGAAGGCAGTTTCGTGCCTTACCTCAATGTCTCGTTCAACTTGAGYAGAGCGGGTAACCCGGACGAAATCAAGGGCGACTTCCATGCCATGGTCGCCAATGACGGCCCGCACTATGGCGACAATGTGAAGCTGCTGGGGCCGGGCAAATATCGGCTGACGTTCACCGTGCTACCACCCACCGGTCACGGCTCCCTCGGGCGTCACACCGATAAGGAAACCGGTGTGGCGCCCTGGTTCGAACGCTGCGAACTGCACTACGAGTTCATCTACGCCGGCATCGGTAAAAAAGGCGGCTATTGAATGAAGCGCCTGCATCTTGCCTGGCTGATCGTGGCCGGAACAGTTGCGCCGTTGACGGCGCATGCCGAGTTGCCGAGCTTTGAGCTGACCCTGCGCGATGGCCACTTCTCCCCTGCCTTGCTTGAGGTCCCGGCCGGACAGCGCTTCAAGATCGTCCTGAAAAATAGCGGTCAGGGGCCGGCCGAGTTCGAGAGCACGCCGTTGCGGGTTGAAAAAGTACTGTCGCCGGGCGTGACAACCTTCGTCGTCATTCACCCGCTCAGGCCCGGCCACTATCCCTTTTTCGACGAGTTCAATCCGCAATTGCCCGAGGGCGGCATCCTCGCGAAATAACCTGTTAGCGCACGGAGCTTCCATGAATCAATCAATGTTCATCGTCTGGCGCGAAAGCGTCGAGGCGTTGCTGGTGATCGGCATTCTCCAGGCCTGGGCCAGCCAACAAGGCCAGCGTCATCGCTTGGTCAAATACCTGTGGGCGGGTGTGATGCTGGGGTTGATGCTCTCGGGCCTGCTGGCGGTGTTGATTCTGTTTGCCGGTGAGGCCATGAGCGGGTCGGCCAGTGAATGGTTCCAGGCCGCACTCGCACTGTTTGCCAGCCTGTTAATGGTGCAAATGGTCGGCTGGATGCACCGTCACGGGCGCACCCTCAACCACGATTTGCGACGGCACGCCGATAGCCACCTGGCTCGACAAGGAGGCGCAGGTCTATTACTGCTGGCCATGCTCGCGATCAGCCGCGAAGGCAGCGAAACGGTGGTATTTCTCTATGGCGCCGGCGCCCGGTTGCGAGGTCCGCAGCTCGGTTTGTTTGCCGTCGGCGGCGTGTTGGGGCTGGTGCTGTCCGCGCTGACCATTACGCTGCTGCACAGCAGTCGCCGCTTCATTTCATGGCAACGATTCTTTGCCATCAGCGAAGTCATCTTGCTCATGCTCGGCGCGGGGTTGCTGGTCAGCGGCACCGAGCGAATCGGCGGCCAACTGCTCGCCCTGGATGTGCCGGACGTGGTTTACAGCCTCGTAGGCGAATCGCTTTGGGACGGCAGCGCGTGGCTGAGCGACAGCCATGGATTGGGTGGCTTTCTGGCCAGTTTTGTCGGTTATCGCGCAACGCCCAGCGGCATGACCCTACTGGTGTGGGTCGGTTACTGGCTGGTCGTCAGCGCCTGGCTACGCCAACGGGCTGCAGAGAAAGTCCCATGCCTGACCTGAGCCGGCACAATCGATGGCTCCAGCGCCTGGGTGACGGGATGCGTCGCCATGCGTCCGTCATCCGTGCGCTGCAGTGGACTGTCGTAGTGTTTTACGCAGTGCTGTTGGTGACCCCGGCGCTGTTGCCGTTGCCGGACAGCCAGGCACGGATACTCGACAACCTGACCTTGCTCGCGCAGTTTTTATTCTGGGGAATCTGGTGGCCGTTCGTGTTGCTGTCGATGGTGTGCTTCGGTCGACTCTGGTGTGGCGTTCTGTGCCCGGAAGGTTCGCTCAGCGAATGGGCCAGTCATTACGGCAAAGGCCTGGGTGTGCCGCGTTGGTTGCGTTGGGGCGGTTGGCCCACATTGGCGTTCTGCCTCACGACCCTCTACGGCCAATTGATCAGCGTCTATGACTACGCCCAGGCCGCACTGTTGATTCTGGGTGGCTCAACCGTCGCAGCGGTCATCGTCGGGTTGTTGTTCGCCCGGGGCAAGCGGGTCTGGTGCCGTTACCTGTGCCCGGTCAGCGGGGTTTTCGCCCTGCTCGCAAGGCTGGCCCCCGTGCACTTTCAGGTCGATGAGCAACGCTGGATAGAGAATGCCGCGCCACGCCTGCCGCCCCCCAACTGCGCTCCCCTGCTCGATATCCGTCGCCTGCAAGGCGCCAGTGATTGCCACGCCTGCGGACGCTGCAGCGGGCAACGCGGCGCCGTGCAGCTGATCGCCCGCTCCAGCAATCAGGAGATTCTTCACGCAACCGCGCAGGCGCTGTCCCCTTGGGATACACGCTTGCTGCTGTTCGGCGTGATCGGCTTGGCCATGGGCGCGTTTCAGTGGACGGTCAGCCCATGGTTTATCGCCCTCAAACAAACCCTGGCCCAGTGGCTGGTGGAACACAACCAGCTCTGGGCCTTACGGGACAACGCCCCCTGGTGGTTGCTGACCCATTACCCGCAACTCAACGACAGCTTCAGCTGGCTCGACGGCTTCAGCATTGTCGCTTACTTGAGTGTGAGTTCGATCATGCTCGGCACGGCGTTGATGCTGCTCCTGCGCCTGACGGCCCGACTGGCGCGAGATCGCGCACTGTATTGGCCTCTGGCGCTGACACTCACGCCTGTGGGTGGTGCCGGACTGTTTCTCGGGCTGTCGGCCACCACCGTCAAATTACTGCGTTATGAAGGTCTGCTGCTGGAGTGGGTACAACCCGCCAGGGCCTGCCTGCTATTGGCCGCCATGGGGTGGAGCCTGCTACTGGGTTGGAAACGGCTGAAACACGAAGGTATTCCCCTGGCTCGGCGCGTGTCGGGTGGAGTTTGCCTGTTCCTCGCCAACGGCCTGATCGGGTTTGGCTGGTGGTTGCAGTTCTGGGGCTGGGCTTGAGTTTCCCCAGCCCCCGTTACCCCCGCAGCACGAAGGCTGGGAACAACTCGCGCATGGCCTCCCACAACTCTGGCAACAAGGCTTGTGCCGAAATGCTTGGCAGTAGCGGATCGAACATCCGCTCAGTGCGGACCAGTTGCACGGCGAAGCGTTTGACGCCGAGCGCACTCAAGCGTTTTGCCAGGATCAGCAGACGCGCCGGCTCGAACAGATGCCAATGCACTGTGGTGCGACATTCGTAGTCCACACCACTGGCCAGCAGATGCTCAAGGCTGCGCCAGTTAGCCGTTCCGCTGCCCTCGACCCGGGTGATAGCCAGGCAATCTTCGGGCAACGCCTTGACGTCGAAACCGACCCAATCCGCGCCAGTCAGCGCCTTGGCGAAGGCCGCAGGCTTGATGCCTGCGCTGTGCAAGCCGATGCGAAATCCCATGTCCCGCACTTCATCCATGGCGCCGAGCAAACCGTCTTGCAAGGTCGGCTCACCGCCGCTGAACACCACGGCATCGAGCAGGTCCTGACGACGTTGCAGAAACACCAACACCCGCCGCCAATCCACTTCCTCACTGCCGCGAGGCGGAATCAGCTGCGGGTTATGACAGTAACGACAACGCCAGGCGCAACCCTGGCAAAACAGCACGCAGGCGAGCTGTCCCGGATAGTCGATAGTGGTCAGGGGCACCATGCCCCCGACCCGAAGCATTCGACTCATTGGCGCCCGGCCAGGGCTGCGCCTTCAGTGAAGTGCACCCGCTCGCGGTGCTCCGACTGTTTACCTGGATTGAACGCTGACACAGGACGGTGATAGCCCATCACGCGGGTCCAGATTTCGCAGCGTTGGCGTTGAGCCTGGGGCAGAGTTTGCGATGCAGTCATGGTGAAGCTCCTTGCGGTTGAGTGGATCAAAATCAATGAACGGTGCCAGCCTTCTGTTCTTGCAACAGCAGGACCTCGTCACATTTGGGGCAGAACTCATGTTCGCCATCGAGGTAGCCGTGCACCGGGCAGATGGAGAACGTCGGGGTCACGGTCAGGTACGGCAGGCGGAAACGTCCAAGGGCCTTGCGCACCAGTTGCTTGCAGGCCTGCACCGAGGAAATCCGCTCGGCCATGTACAGGTGCAAGACCGTGCCACCGGTGTATTTGCATTGCAGTTCGTCTTGAAGTTCCAGGGCCTCGAAGGGGTCTTCGGTGTAGCCCACGGGCAGTTGCGAGGAGTTGGTGTAATACGGTGCCTGCGCACTGCCCGCCTGGAGAATGTCCGGATAGCGCTTGAGGTCTTCCTTGGCGAAGCGGTAGGTGGTGCCTTCTGCCGGTGTCGCTTCCAGGTTGTAGAGATGTCCGGTTTCTTCCTGGAACCGCAGCAAGGTGGCACGTACATGGTCCAGCAGATTCAGGGCAAACTGTCGGCCATGTTCGGTGTGCATGCCCTCCTCGTCGCCGGTGAAATTGCGCAGCATTTCATGCAGGCCGTTGAGGCCGATGGTGGAAAAATGGTTACGCAAGGTGCCCAGGTAGCGCTTGGTGTAAGGGTACAAACCGGCATCCATGTGGTGCTGAATGACCTTGCGCTTGACCTCCAGGCTCTCCATTGCCAGCTCCATCAGCGTGTCCAGGCGTCGCAACAAGCCACTGGTGTTGCCCTTGAACACATAGCCCAGGCGTGCACAGTTGATGGTCACCACGCCGAGCGATCCGGTCTGTTCCGCCGAACCGAACAAGCCACCGCCGCGCTTGAGCAACTCGCGCACATCGAGCTGCAACCGGCAGCACATCGAACGCACCTGATTGGGCTGCATGTCCGAATTGAGGAAGTTCTGGAAGTACGGCAAACCGTAACGCGCCGTCATCTCGAACAGACGGTCGGCGTTCTCACTGTCCCATGGAAAGTCATGGGTGATGTTGTAGGTCGGGATCGGAAAGGTGAACACTCGCCCTTTCGCGTCGCCAGCCTGCATCACCTCGATGTACGCGCGGTTGAGCAGGTCCATTTCGACTTGCAGATCACCATAGGCAAACGGCATCTCCTCACCGTCGATGACGGGTATCTGCTCACGCAAATCCTGCGGGCAAACCCAGTCGAAGGTCAGGTTGGTGAACGGCGTCTGGGTGCCCCAGCGCGACGGCACATTGAGGTTGTAGATGAACTCCTGGATCGCCTGGCGCACCTCCTGGTAACTCAGCTGGTCCTTGCGCACGTAAGGCGCCAGGTAGGTGTCGAATGAACTGAACGCCTGGGCACCGGCCCATTCGTTCTGCAGGGTGCCGAGAAAATTCACCATTTGCCCCAGGGCACTGCTCAAGTGCTTTGGCGGACCGGCTTCGACACGCCCCGGCACACCGTTGAGCCCCTCGTGCAACAGAGTACGCAGCGACCAACCGGCACAGTAACCGGCGAGCATATCCAGGTCGTGCACATGCAAATCCGCCTCGCGGTGGGCCTGGCCGATGGCCTCGCTGTACACCTCGTCCAGCCAGTAGTTGGCGGTGACCTTGCCCGACACGTTCAACACCAGCCCGCCCAGGGAGTAGCCCTGATTGGCGTTGGCCTGGACCCGCCAGTCTTCACGGTCCAGGTATTCATTCATAGAAGTCGCCACCTCGACCATGGTCCGGCGGTCGCGGCGCAAACGCCCGTGCTGTTCGCGGTAGACGATGTAGGCGCGCATGGCGAAGAAGTAACCGGCATCCATCAATACCCGTTCGACCCGATCCTGAATCTGCTCGACGTGCAACCTTGGCAGCCCTTCCAGTCGGGCGAGTACCGCCTGAAGCAAGCCTTCAACCTCAACCTCGGTGTACTCCCCTGTCGCCTTGCCGGCGGCGATCAATGCCTGGCGGATCTTGTCGGCATCGAAGGCGACCAGACTGCCATCGCGTTTGTGCAAGCGGTTACATCCCACTGAGATCAGCGTGCTCTGCATTTGGCCTCCAGATACTACATATAGATGTTCATACACAAACAAACACAACATGCAGTGAAGACTACGGACAAAGTGCTGTTCTGCAATTGATCGATATCAAGATTTGCCGGTGAAAAAAACCGCCCGAAGGCGGTGAAGGGAAAATCGGTGTGAACACTGTGGCGAGGGAGCTTGCTCCCGCTCGGCCGCGAAGCGGTCGCAATCCTGCAAGCTCGATTTGTCTGAATAATCGTGGTGCCTCATTTAGGGTTGCTTCGCAACCCAGCGGGAGCAAGCTCCCTCGCCACAAGTATTGTGTTTAGCAAACTCTTTCCTTAACAGAACAGCTCAACCGCCACTCATGTTCATGAACCGCACAATCTGCACCTCCCCTTCGGGGTTGAAGTCGTGGCGCAATGGCTTGCCGCGCAAAGCCTTTTGCACCGCATTGATCAGCGGCTGGTCGTCCAGCGGATAACGCCGCAGCAATCCACGCAAATCCAACGCGTCGTCCTGGCCCAGACAGAGCAAAAGCTTCCCTTCAACGGTCATCCGCACCCGGTTGCAGGTGCCGCAGAAGTTATGGCTGTTGGGTGAAATGAAACCGATCCGGGTATCGGGATGGCGTTCCAGACGCACATAGCGCGCCGGTCCGCCGCTGTTTTCAGTGCTGTCGAGCAACCGGTGACCACTGGCGATCAGCGCCCGGACCTCATCGCTGGAACAAAACGATTCACCCCGTGACCTGCCGACATCGCCCAACGGCATTTCTTCGATGAAACTGATATCGATGTGCTGATCGATGGCGTACTGCACCAACGCCGGGACTTCATCGAAGTTGCGCCCCTTCATCACCACGCAGTTGAGCTTGATCCGCTCAAACCCCGCGTCCCGCGCCGCTTCAATGCCACCCAGCACCTGATCGAGATCGCCGTTGCGTGTGATTGCGCGAAACTTCTGTCCGTCCAGACTATCGAGGCTGATGTTCATTCGCTTGACGCCTGCCTCCGCCAACGGCCGGGCCAGACGGCCCAACTGCGAGCCGTTGCTGGTCATCACCAGTTCGCGCAAACCGGGCAATGCGGCGATGTTGCGGCACAGTTCGACAATGCCCGGACGAATCAGCGGCTCGCCGCCGGTGAGGCGGATTTTGCGGACGCCCAACCCGACGAACAACGTTGCCAGGCGCTGCAATTCCTCCAGCGTCAGGACCTGCTGACGCGGCAGGAAGGTCATGTTTTTCGCCATGCAATACACACAGCGAAAATCACAACGGTCCGTCACCGACATCCGCAGATAATCGATCTGCCGTCCAAAACCATCCTGCATGACAGCGTTCATCACATCTCCCGGTTTGTCTCGATGCTCACTGCACCAGCGGTGAGTCGGCGCCCTGCAAGTGGATGCCACGAATATCCGCCGCTCCGATCAGGGTTTGCAGGTACTGCACCAGCGCTTTTTGCCAGACGCCCTGCTGCAACTGCGTGCGGATCGCCGTCGACACCACTTCATAAGGCAACGGCATGCCTTCAATCCGCTGATCGACACTCACCACATGCCAGCCGTAGCGACTTTCCAGCGGTTTACTGGCCAGGCCGGGCGCCAGCGTGAACAGCTGACGCTCCAGTTCCGGCACGGTCTGGCCCTTGCTGATCTGCCCCAGAGAACCGCCTTGAGCCTTCGACGGGCAGGCCGAATATTTCACCGCCAGCTCGGCGAAACTGCCGGGGAAATCCTCCAGACGTTGCAGCAATATCTCGGCCTGAGCATGCGCAAGGCTGCGAGCCTCGACATCATCCGGCGCGCACTCGAGCAGGATGTGTCGCACCGCCAGCAACGGCGCGCTGTGAAAGCGCCCGCGATTGTTTTCGTAGTAGCGCAGGCTGGTTTCCTCGTCGCACTGCGGCACGTGCACCTCGCGTTCGAGCAACAAACGCGTGGCCGCTTCTTCTTCGTTCTCACCAGCGCCGATCTCCAGCGCCAGGCCGAGTTCGGCAATGCGCTGCTGCAACAATTCGCGGATCACCAGTGCCCTGGCGGCCAGATAGACCGCCTCTTCACGGCTTTCGGCCGGGTGATATTGCAGCTGCTGGGCCATTGCCTCAGGCGTGATCGACACCCCGTTGACGCTGATGATCGGCCACTCCTGTTCGCTGCTGGCGATCAACTGCACCGGGGCGTCTTCGGCCGCCGCCGGCTCGACCGGCAGTGCTTCAAACTGCGCGATGTCGACAACTTCCGGCACCGTAAGCTCTGCATTTTTAGAAGAACCGCAGCCACCGCTGCCGCCGTTACCGCCGCCACATCCACATCCACCTGACATGATGTTCTCCTCAGACTTTCTGCCGAACGATTTGATAACGACGCCCCAGGTACCAGATCGGTGCACTGACGATGTGTACGAGACGGGTGAAGGGGAACAACACGAACAGGGTCAAGCCTAGAAACACATGCAGCTTGTAGGTCAGCCCGACCGGCGCAATGGACGCCGCCGCTTCCATCGGCCGCAACAGCACGGTGTTCTGCGCCCAGTCGGCGAGCATCACCATCACCGAACCGTCCATGTGCGCGGTGGACGCTGCAATCGTCAGCAAACCGAGCAGCAACTGCACCAGCAGCACCAGCAGAATCAAAATGTCCGAAGCGCTGGAGGCGGCACGTACCCGAGGATCGGTGAGCCGCCGATTGACCAGCATCAGCAAGCCGATCAGGCACAGCAGGCCGAAGAGCCCGCCGGAGACCATCGCCAGCAACTGCTTGTTCTCGGTGCTGATCACATGGTGATAAACCGATGCAGGCGTCAGCAGGCCGACGAAATGCCCGGCCAGTACAAACAGCACACCGATGTGGAAGAGGTTGCTCGCCACGCGCATGCCGCGCTGGTTGAGCATCTGGCTGGAGCCAGCCTTCCAGGTGTACTGCGACAGATCGAAACGGGCCCAACTGCCAATCAGGCAAATCGCCAAAGCGACATAGGGATAGATCCCGAACAACAACAGGTTCCATTTAGACATTGCCTACCTCCTTGGCTGGCACGGTGGCCAACCCTTCATGCTGAAAATCCACCCAGTGCAACGGCACGGCGCTTTCTTCCCGGGCCTTGCCCGGGGCGCCAGGCAACGAACTGCAACGGTCTTGCTGTTCGGCCTGGAGAAAGTCCACGGCCTCCTCTTCCCAGATCTTGTCGAGGGCTTCGAGGGAGTCGTCGCGCGGTTCCGACGCCACCTGCGCCCGCAGGTCGGCCACCGCCTGATGCGGCTCGGCCCCGGCGATTTGCAGCAACGCCCGGAAGCAACTGGCATAGGCGCTTTCGCGCTCTTCCAGACGCGCCGCGAGCAAGGCCAGCAAGTGCGAAACATCCGCCAGGCCCTCGCGGGCCTCGAGGTCTTCGCGGGTGGACAGGAACTCCAGGTACAGCGGGATATAGTCCGGCAGCTCCTTGACGCCGATGGCAAAACCGGCGGCTTCGTATTGCGCCATCATGTCGACCATGGCCTGGCCACGATCGCGGGATTCGCCGTGCACATGCTCGAACAACAGCAACGACAGCGAACGCCCCCGGCCGAACAGCGCGCCGTAGTGCTCCTGCCCGTCCATCAGGTCATTGGCGCAGATCAACTCCAGCAATTCGAACAACGCACCGCGCTGTTTAGGGCTGATTTCCCGTGACTGGATAATCGCTTGCTCCAGTTCGTCGCGCCCGCCAATCAGCGTCTCGGTCGGATAGTCGAGCAGCAGCGAAATCACTTTGAGAATTTGCATGCTCATTCCTCCCACAACTGGACGGTTTTCAGGACGTCGCGGCGGTTGGCTTTCTTCGCTCCGAACATGTTGGTGTCGGAGCTGCCGCTGCAACCGCTGCCGAAACTGAAGCCGCAACCGGAGCGCTCGGCAAAGGCGTCGCTCATGGCGTCTTCACGGTGGGCACTCGGTACCACAAAGCGGTCTTCATAGTTGGCAATCGCCAGGTAGCGATACATCTCTTCGACCTGGGCCACGCTCAAGCCGACGTCCTTCAACACTTGCAGGTCCTGAACGCCATCGACTTGCTCGGAACGTTTGTAGGCGCGCATCGCCAGCAAGCGTTTAAGTGCGCGCTTGACCGGTTTTTCATCGCCCGCTGTCAGCAGGTTCGCCAGGTACTTCAGTGGAATACGCAGGCTGTCGACATCCGGGATCACCCCGTTCATGCCCACGGTGCCGGCAGTGGCGGCGTTCTGGATCGGCGACAGCGGCGGCACGTACCAGACCATTGGCAAGGTGCGGTATTCCGGGTGCAGCGGCAGTGCGAGTTTCCAGTCCACGGCCATTTTGTAGACCGGCGAACGCTGGGCGGAATCAATCACCGACTGCGGTACGCCATCGGCCAGGGCCTGGCGAATCACTGCCGGGTCATTCGGATCGAGGAAGATCTCCAGTTGTTTCTCGTACAGGTCTTGCTCATTGGCGGTGCTCGCCACTTCGCTGATGCGGTCGGCGTCATACAGCAGCACACCGAGGTAACGGATACGCCCGACACAGGTTTCGGCGCAAACAGTCGGCATCCCGGCTTCGATACGCGGGTAGCAGAAGATGCACTTCTCGGACTTGCCGCTTTTCCAGTTGAAATAGATCTTCTTGTACGGGCAGCCGCTGATGCACATCCGCCAGCCACGGCATTTTTCCTGGTCGATCAGCACAATGCCGTCTTCTTCACGCTTGTAGATCGCCCCGCTCGGGCACGACGCTGCGCACGCCGGGTTGAGGCAGTGCTCGCACAGGCGCGGCAAATACATCATGAAGGTGTTTTCGTATTCGCCGTAAATGTCCGCCTGGATCTTGTCGAAGTTCTTGTCCTTGCGGCGCTTGGCGAATTCGGTGCCGAGGATTTCTTCCCAGTTCGGGCCCCATTCGATTTTCTCCATGCGCTTGCCAGAGATCAGCGAACGCGGGCGCGCAGTGGGCTGATGCTCGCCCAGCGGCGCGGTATGCAGGTGCTGGTAATCGAAGTCGAACGGTTCGTAGTAATCGTCGAGGCTCGGCAGGTCCGGGTTGGCGAAAATATTCGCCAAGACCCGGAATTTACCGCCGATGCGCGGGTTGATCGTGCCGTTGGCATTGCGGATCCAGCCGCCCTTCCACTTGTCCTGGTTTTCCCATTCTTTCGGGTAACCGATGCCGGGTTTCGATTCGACGTTGTTGAACCAGGCGTATTCCATGCCTTCGCGGCTGGTCCAGACGTTCTTGCAGGTAATCGAACAAGTGTGGCAACCGATGCACTTGTCCAGGTTCAGCACCATGCCGATCTGTGAGCGAATCTTCATCTCAGTTCTCCTCGATATCGGTCGGCAGAGGACGCGGCAGGTCATCGCCGTTTGAGCCATCGAGCCAGTCGACTTTGGCCATTTTGCGTACCACGACGAATTCATCGCGGTTGCAACCGACCGTGCCGTAATAGTTGAAACCGTAGGCCTGCTGTGCATAGCCGCCGATCATGTGGGTCGGTTTGAGCACCACGCGGGTGACCGAGTTGTGGTGGCCGCCACGGGTCTTGGTGGTTTCCGAACCAGGCACGTTCACGATCCGTTCCTGGGCGTGGTACATCATCACCATGCCGTCCTTGACCCGCTGGCTGACCACCGCTCGTGCGGTCAGCGCGCCGTTGGCGTTGAAGCATTCGATCCAGTCGTTGTCTTCGATGCCGGCGCGTTTCGCGTCGTTCTCCGAGAGCCAGACAATCGGCCCGCCGCGGCTGAGGGTCAGCATCAGCAGGTTGTCGCTGTAAGTGCTGTGGATGCCCCATTTCTGGTGCGGAGTAATCCAGTTCAGGACGATTTCGGTCTCGCCGTTGCTGCGCTTGCCTTTCACCCCTGCAATGGTGCGGGTGTTGACCGGCGGGCGGTAACTCATCAGTTGCTCGCCGAATGCCTGCATCCACGGGTGATCCTGGTAGAACTGCTGGCGACCGGTGATGGTGCGCCATGGGATGGCTTCGTGAACGTTGGTGTAGCCGGCGTTGTAGCTGACGTGATCGTCTTCGAGACCCGACCAGGTAGGGCTGGAAATGATCTTGCGCGGCTGCGCCTGAATGTCGCGGAATCGGATCGCCTCGTGTTCCTTGGATAACGCCAGGTGGCTGTGATCGATGCCGGTAAATTCCGACAACGCAGCCCAGGCCTTGACGGCGACGTGGCCATTGGTTTCCGGCGCCAGGGACAGAATCACTTCAGCAGCATCGATCGCCGAGTCGATTTTCGGCCGACCATGACTGATCCCGGCAGCCCCTTCGCGGTGATTGAGCGCACCGAGGAATTTCACTTCGGCGTCGGTGTTCCAGTTGATGCCCTTGCCACCGTTACCGTGTTTTTCCAGCAATGGCCCCAGCGAGGAAAACTGCTTGTAAATGTTCGGGTAATCACGCTCCACCACATGCAGGTTCGGCGCGTTCTTGCCTGGCACCGGGGCCACGCCGGCGCTTTTCCAGTCGGTGCCGCCAAAAGGTTGAGCCAGTTCACCGACGCTGTCGTGCATCAGCGGGATGGTCACCAGGTCCTTCTCAACGCCCAGATGCCCTTCAGCCATGCTGGAAAAGGCCTTGGCGATGCCTTTGTAGATTTCCCAGTCGGAACGCGATTCCCACGCCGGGTCGATGGCGGCCGACAACGGGTGAATGAACGGGTGCATGTCCGAGGTGTTCATGTCGTCCTTTTCGTACCAGGTCGCGGTCGGCAAGACGATGTCGGAATAGACGCAGGTCGAGGACATGCGGAAATCCAGCGTGGTGACCAGATCGAGCTTGCCGATGGCGCCCTCGTCCACCCATTCGGCTTCTTCGGGTTTGCAATCGCCGACCTGGCCGATGTCTTCGTTCATCACCCCGTTCTTGGTGCCGAGCAGGTACTTGAGCATGTACTCGTGGCCCTTGCCCGAGGAGCCCAGCAGATTGGAACGCCAGATAAACATGTTGCGCGGGAAGTTCACCGGGCTGTCCGGCTGTTCGCAGGAGAAGCGCAGCGAGCCGTCTTGCAGCGACTTGACCACGTAGTCTTTCGGGTCCATGCCGGCTGCCGCGGCATCGCGGCAAATGTGCAGCGGGTTGGTGTTGAGTTGCGGTGCGCTGGGCAACCAGCCGGCGCGTTCGGCACGGATGTTGTAGTCCAGGGCATGCTCGGGAAACTGTGATTTATCGGCCAGCGGCGAGAGCACGTCGTGCATGCTCATCTTCTCGTGGCGCCATTGCGAACTGTGGGCGTAGAAGAAGCTGGTGCCGTTCATCTGCCGTGGCGGACGGTTCCAGTCCAGGCCGAACGCCAGGGGCAGCCAGCCGCATTGCGGACGCAGTTTTTCCTGACCGACATAGTGCGCCCAACCGCCACCGGTCTGGCCGACACACCCGCAGAGCATGAGCATGTTGATCAGCCCGCGGTAGTTCATGTCCATGTGGTACCAGTGGTTCATCGCCGCGCCGACGATGATCATCGAGCGCCCCTTGGTCTTGTCGGCGTTATCGGCGAACTCGCGGGCGATCTGGATCGCTTTCTCGCGGCTGACGCCGGTGATCTGCTCCTGCCAGGCCGGGGTGCCGGGTACGCTTGCGTCGTTGTAGTCCTTGGCGACGTTAGCGCCACCCAGGCCACGATCGATCGCCAGATTGGCGGCCGACAGGTCGAACACAGTGGCGACTTTGGCCACACTGCCATCGGCCAGTACCACGTTGTGCACCGGCACGCGGCGGTATTGCACGRCATCGCCAGCGACGTGCTGGAAGTGCTCGTGGGACTCGCCAGCGAAATACGGGAACGCCACTTCGGCGATGTCATCGCCGATCAGGCTCAGCTTCAGATCGATCTCACGCCCTTCGCCGCCTTCACGAGGCAGGATGTTCCACTTGCCCTTCTCGCCCCAGCGATAACCGATGGAGCCCTGAGGAGAAACCAGTTCACCGCTGACATCCAGCGCGATGGTTTTCCATTCCGGGTTGTTTTCCTGGCCGAGGTTGTCGGTAAGGTCCGAGGCGCGCAAGAAACGGTCCGGCTGGTAACCGGCGCCCGGCGCCTTGTCGACCATTTGTTTGAGCAGCACCAGCACCGGCAAATCGGTGAAGCGCTTGGCGTAGTCGGTGAAATACGCGCTCGGTTTGTCCAGGTGAAACTCTTTGAAGATCACATGATTGAACGCCTGGGCCAGCGCCGCATCGGTACCCTGCTTGGGGTTGAGCCACAGGTCGGTGAGCTTGGCGACTTCCGAGTAGTCGGGGGTGATGGCGACGGTCTTGGTGCCCTTGTAACGGACTTCGGTAAAAAAGTGCGCATCGGGGGTACGGGTCTGCGGGACGTTGGAGCCCCAGGCAATGATGTAGTTGGAGTTGTACCAGTCGGCCGATTCCGGCACGTCGGTTTGCTCGCCCCAGACCATCGGCGAGGCCGGTGGCAAGTCGCAGTACCAGTCATAGAAACTCAGGCACGCACCGCCGATCAGCGACAGATAACGCGAACCCGCGGCATAGCTGACCATCGACATGGCCGGAATCGGCGAGAAACCGACGATCCTGTCCGGGCCGTATTGCTTGATGGTGTAGACGTTGGACGCGGCAATGATCTCGTTGACTTCCTCCCAGTTGGAGCGAATGAAGCCCCCCATGCCGCGCTTGCTTTTATAGGAGTCGGCCTTGGCCTTGTTCTCGACAATGCTGGCCCAGGCTTCCACCGGCGCCATGGTCTGCCGCGCCTCGCGCCAGAGCTTGAGCAACGGCTTGCGGATTTTCGGGTACTTGAGGCGGTTGGCGCTGTAGATGTACCAGCTGTAACTGGCGCCACGCGGGCAACCGCGGGGTTCGTGGTTAGGCAAATCGTTGCGAGTGCGCGGGTAATCGGTCTGCTGGGTTTCCCAGGTGATCAGGCCGTTCTTGACGTAGATTTTCCACGAGCACGAGCCGGTGCAGTTCACCCCATGGGTGGAACGCACGATCTTGTCGTACTGCCAGCGCGAACGGTAGACGTTCTCCCAGTCGCGAGACTCTTTGCGAGTCTCTCCATGACCATCGGAAAACTCGTTTTGCTTGCGATTGAAAAACCGCAGTTGATCCAGTAAATGACTCACGGTGTGTCCTCTCAGGCTTGCTGCGGGGTTCTGCGCCCCGCCCACGCAATGGTTGGATTCAGGTCGTCTCAGCAGGGTGTCGCGGCGCCTTTGCGCGCGTACCACCACCAGGTCACCACGATGCAGCTCAGGTAAAAAACGACGAACATGTAGAAGGCCATCTCAGGGCCGCCGGTCTGGGCCATCGAAGTGCCGAAGGATTTGGGAATGAAGAACGCACCGAAGGCGCCCATGGCCGAACTGAAGCCCAGGACGGCGGCCGATTCCTTGCCGGCATCCTTGAGCGCCTGTTCACGCACGGCTGGCGATTTCCCGGCCGAGGCTTTTTCGTGCTGCGTGCGGAAGATCACCGGGATCATCCGGAAGGTGGAGCCGTTGCCCACGCCAGTGGTGATGAACAGCAGCATGAACAAGCCGAGGAAGCCGTAGAAGCTGCCGCCCGCGCCGTTCTGCGGCAAGAAGTGCATCACGCCGAAGACCATCGCGATCATCGCCACGAAGTTCCACAGGGTCACTTTCGCGCCACCGAGCTTGTCCGCCAGCCAGCCACCCAATGGCCGCACCAGAGCGCCAACCAGTGGGCCGAGGAAGGCGAATTTCAAGGCAATGACATCCGGAAAGGAGGTTTTGATCAGCAGCGGAAACGCGGCGGAAAAGCCGATGAACGAACCGAAGGTCGCCAGGTACAACCAGCACATCAGCCAGTTGTGCTTGCGCTTGAAGATCACCGCCTGTTCGCTGAACGAGGCCCGGGCGCTGGACAGGTCATTCATGCCGAACCAGGCCAACACTGTCACCAGGACGATAAATGGCACCCAGATGAACCCGGCGTTCTGCAGCCACAACTGACCGCCGTCCGGCAACGCTTGCGGCGAGCCACCCATGAAGCCGAACACACCGAAGGTAATCACCAGCGGCACGCAGAACTGCATCACCGAGACGCCCAGGTTGCCCAGTCCGGCGTTGAGGCCCAGAGCTGTGCCCTGTTGGGACTTGGGATAGAAGAAGCTGATGTTGGACATGCTCGAGGCGAAGTTGCCGCCACCGAAACCGCAGAGCAAGGCAATCACTACGAACACGCTGTATGAGGTGCTCGGGTCCTGCACGGCGAAGCCCATCCAGATCGATGGCAACAGCAGCGAYGCGGTGCTCAGGGCAGTCCAGCGCCGGCCGCCGAAGATCGGCACCATAAAGGAATAGAAGACCCGCAAGGTCGCACCGGACAGCCCCGGCAATGCCGCCAGCCAAAACAGTTGGTCGGTGGTGAAGCTGAAGCCGATGGCGTTCAAGCGCACAATCACCGTGCTCCAGACCATCCACACCGCAAAGGCCAACAACAGCGCAGGAATGGAAATCCACAAGTTGCGAGTGGCGGTCTGTTTGCCGCTACTTCCCCAGAACGCGGGGTCCTCGGGGCGCCAGTCATGAATGACCGGGCCTTTGTCAGGCGTTTGCAGAACGGACATGTTCTTCTCCTTGGGCAATGCTGGAAATCGGGGACGGGATCAGCAGCGGCTCTTTACCAAGCACCGGGCTTTTGCGTATTTCGCTGAAGTACATCCAGGTGAGGGAGACCCAGACCACGCCGTACATCAACATGAAGCAGGAAGAGCGCACGCCGGTGAGGTCCACCAGGGCGCCGAACAGGATCGGCAGCACGAAACCGCCCAGGCCACCCGCCAGGCCAACGATGCCGGACACCGCGCCCATGTTTTTCGGGTATTCATTGGCGATGTATTTGAAAACCGAGGCCTTGCCGAATGCGAAGGCGATGCCCATGACGAACAGCAGCACGGTGAACAACGCGGGGCTCAGGCCAATGTGGAAATCCAGCGGGCCGTCGATGGTCTGCACTTGCAGTTGGGTCTGGGGATACGAGAGCAGGAACAGGCAGATCCAGCTGACCCACAACACCCACCAGGTCACGCTTTGCGCCCCCCAGCGATCCGACATYCAACCGCCGACGGCACGCAGTACGCCGCCGGGCAGGGAAAAACAGGCCGCCAGCAGCGCCGCGCTTTGCAAGCTGAAACCGTATTCCTGCACGTAGTACTTGGTCATCCACAGTGCCAGGGCAACGTAGCCGCCGAAGACGATCGAGTAGTACTGGCAGTAGCGCCACACCGCAGGATCTTTCAGTGAGCGCAGTTGCTCACGCAAGCTGGCGCCCGTGGCACTACGATGGCCCTTGTTTTCTGAGGTCAGGAACCAGAACAGCAGCGCAGTGATAAACAAGATCGCACTGAAGACTTTCGGCACCAGCTGCCAGCTGCCGGCGGCGATCAGCGCCGGGGCCAGGAACTTGGTCACCGCCGACCCGGCGTTACCGGCACCGAAGATGCCCATGGCGAAGCCCTGGTTCTCCTTGTCGAACCATTTGGCGACGTAGGCAATCCCAACGGAAAACGAGCCACCGGCCAGGCCGACGAACAAACCCAGTACCAGGAACTGCCAGTAGGCGGTGGCGTGACTGATCAAGTACAGCGGCGTGACGCAAGTCAGCATCAGCAGGAAAAACACGCAGCGCCCGCCAAATCGGTCGGTCAGCAACCCCAGCGGCAAACGCACCAGCGAGCCGGTCAGCACCGGGGTCGCGGCCAGCAGGCCGAATTGGGTTTCGTTGAGCTGGAGCAATTCCTTGATCGGCACGCCGAGCACGGCAAACATCATCCAGACCATGAAGCACACAGTGAAGGCCAGCGTGCTCATGCCCAGCACCAAGCCTTGTCGTACACGCGGTTGGGTCACAATGCTCTCCCGTCAATTAGCCATGGCGGCAGACTAGAGAGGCAAACCCCGCAAAAACTTGACCCAGGTCAACGATGCCCATGAGGGCCTAAGCCTATGCTTAGCCCGCCTACCTCCAAGGAGGTAGTGCAAGAAAACCTTGAAAACCTTTATTTATCAGCTTGTTAAGGGTTTCAACCCACGCTTTTGCCGACAAGGAACTGTCGACAACTCTTTAGAGGTAGCTCGCCCAGGAACGGCGGCAAAACCCCACGCTGGAACGTGCATGCTCTGTTTTCTTATCGCTTTCCCGGACCTGCGCCGATGATCCGCTGGTTGCGCAGCTCCCTGCCCGCTCGCGCCGGGCTGGCGGTGATCCTGATCGCCGTGCTGGCGCTCGCCAGTTCATTGAGCGCCGGGCTGATCGCCTGGTTCAGCCAGGGCGATGCCGCTGCCATCAACACCGCAGGCTCGGTGCGCATGGAGACCTATCACCTGAGCTGGAAACTCGCCGCTGGCGTCGCCGACGAAGAAATCACCACCATCATCGACAGCCTGCAAAACCGCTTGGACAGCCACTCTCTCAAAGCGGTACTGGAAGATGGCCCGACCACCGCATTGCAACTCAGTTATGGGCAAATCCAGCAACACTGGAATGAGGATTTGCGTCCGGCCCTGGAGCGCGGCGATGCGGCGGCCTTTCAGGCTCAGGCGCAGTCCTTCGTTGAGCAACTGAACCAGTTCGTCGATCTGTTGCAGCGCCAAAGCGAACAAAAGCAAGGTTGGCAACAGGCGATCCAGGGCCTGGCCCTGTTCACCACCATGATCGTCCTGCTGCTCGGGCTCTACGAACTGCAGTACGGCGTCGTTACCCCTTTGAAGGAGTTGGTGGATGCAACCCAGCGCTTTSGTCGCGGCGACTTCAAGGTGCGGGTCAACCATCAGTCCGAGGATGAGCTGGGCCAGTTGGCCATGAGTTTCAACACCATGGCCGAGACGATCGAAGAGTCGCATCGCACCCTGGAAAGTCAGGTCCGGCAAAAAACCCTGAACCTGCAACAAGCCAATGCCGCCCTGGAGCTTCTGTATCAAAGCAGCCGAAGCCTGGCCACACGCCTGGCCAATGCCGAAGGCCTGGATGAGTTGATTCGGCGCTTCCAGCAACGCCTGCCCGGCTTGCGCCTGTCGCTGTGCCTGCAGGGACAGTTGCAGGCACCGGCCCAGCAGTTGCTCGCCCTGCATGGCGCGAACATCCGGGAAGTCTGTGCCAGCAGCGACTGCGCCACGTGCCAGCGACACCCTAAAACCAACCCGCAAATCTTCAGCATCAGCAACCAGGGCAGTGAACTGGGGGAACTCAAGGCGCACTTTGTCGACGGGCACCCCATGCAAGCCTGGGAAACCCAACTGATCCAGGCCCTGGCCAATCTGATCGGCACCTCGCTCTCGCTCAAGCGTCAACGGGAACAGGATCATCGCCTGCTGCTGCTCGAAGAACGCACGATCATCGCCCGCGAGCTGCACGATTCACTGGCCCAGGCCCTGTCCTACATGAAGCTGCAAGTCAGCCGCATGCAAACCCTGATGCGCCGGGGCGAACCGGTCCAGACCCTGGAAACCGTCACCAGCGAATTGCGCGAGGGACTGAACAATGCCTATCGCCAGTTGCGCGAGTTGCTGACCACGTTTCGCTTGCAGATTCACGACGCGGGACTGGTACAGGAACTCAAGGACACGGCCGAGGAGTTTTCCCGTCGCGGAGAACTCCAGGTGCACCTGCACGTCGACACGCTGGCCTTTCAGCTATCGGCCAGCGAACAAATCCACATTTTGCAGATCACCCGCGAGGCGCTCTCCAACTGCCTGCGCCACGCCCATGCGCAAAACGCCTGGCTGCAACTGCGCCAGGATGGCGAGACCGTCAGGTTGTCGGTCGAAGACGACGGGCGTGGGTTCAGTGGCAATGTCGACCAGCGCGAACACCACGGCCTGAACATCATGGATGAGCGGGCTCGCAGCCTGCGCGGCCAACTGCAGATATTTTCCAGGGAGCCCCAAGGCACCCGTGTCCAACTGGAATTCCACCCGGAGTTTCTCGGGCAGCAAACAGAAGGTAGCGCCACATGACCCCGTCCCCACAACACAAAATCCTGCTGGTAGACGATCACCCGATGATGCGTCACGGCATTCGCCAGATGCTCGAACTCGAAGATGATTTCCTGATCGTCGGCGAAGCCAGCCAGGGTGAAGAAGCACTCAGTCTGATTGAGCCGCTTCAGCCGGACCTGGTTTTGCTCGACAACAACATGCCGCAAATGAATGGCATCGAAACCCTGCGCCGGCTACGAGCCATGCACTACACCGGCAAAGTCCTGCTGTTTACGGTATCGGACGCCGAAGACGATATTCGCGATGCATTGCGCCTGGATGCCGACGGCTATCTGCTCAAGGACATGGAGCCCGAACTGTTGATTCAGTACATCCGCGATGCCCTGAACGGCGCGCTGGTGATCAGCCCGGGACTGACCCAAGTCATGGCGCAAGCACTGCGTGCTCCTGCGCGTCAGGCCGTGGTGGAACTGACCGAGCGTGAGCGTCAGGTGCTGAAAACCATCGCCAGCGGCTTCAGCAACAAGGTCATCGGGCACAAACTGGGCATCACCGAAGGCACGGTCAAGGTTCACGTCAAAAACCTGTTGCACAAACTCGGCTTGCGCTCACGAGTAGAGGCGGCGGTGTGGGCCATGGAACATCTGCGCAACGCCGGCTGAAGGGTATTCCTCTTTGGAGGTAGGCCTGCAGAGGCATAGGTCATCGAGCCTGCGCTCTCTACTATGGTCGTCAGCGGAGGTACGCCATGCTGACTCACCCTTCCATCGTTTTAACGTTGCGCCGTCATCATCTGTTCAGCCAACTGCCGGAGAAAGTCTTCGAGGAAGTCTGCAGCCTGGCCATGCTCAAACGCCTGAGTTGTCACAGCACGCTCATGCATCAAGGGGATCCGGCAAGGCGTTTTTTCCTGCTGGTCAGCGGCCAGGTCAAGTTGTACCGGCTCACCGGCGAAGGCCAGGAGAACCTGGTGGAGATGATTCAGCCCGGCCAGACTTTTGCCGAAGCCTTGCTGTTCAGCCAGGCTCGTCTGTATCCGGTGAGCGCCACCGCGCTGAAGGACAGCGTGCTGGTGAGCATCGACGGCAACCATTACCGCAATGCCCTGGAGGACCAGCCAAAAGTCTGCCTGGCTATCCTGGCGAGCATGAGTGTGCACCTGCACCTGCGTCTGCGCGACATCGATACCTTGACCATGGCCAGTGCGAGCCGTCGGGTGATCAATTTCCTGTTCCAGGAACGCCACCCGGTGACCGGCCAGATTGTCTTGCAGATGTCCAAACGCCTGGTGGCGTCGAAGCTGGGAATTCAGCCGGAAACCTTTTCGCGGATACTGCATCGCCTGGTGGAAAGCGGCCTGATTGCCATGGAACGACGCCACATCAGCATCCTCGCTGAAGAGGAACTGGCCGCTTTCCAATAGCCGGAATTGACCGTCATCAAGGTACCCATCCACACCTCTTGCACACTGACAGAGCCCATCCACGGAGAGTGCAAATGCCCCGTTCAACCCTGCCTTTGGTTTACTCCTGCTCAGGCTGCTCCAACGTCGCCCAACTGGCCAACACCCTGGCCGTGCGCCTGGATCGCAGTGGTCTCGCTGAAATGTCCTGCATCGTTGGTGTCGGCGGGCATGTGGCAGCGCTGGTCAACAAAGCGCGCTCGGGGCGCCGGATCTTCGCGCTGGACGGCTGCCCGCTGCAATGCGTCGAGAACTGCCTCAAGCAACATGGCCTGCACGCGGACGTGCACCTGATCCTCAGCCACTACGGGCTGCGCAAACGCTATGGCGAGGACTGCACGCTGGCGCAGAGTGATGAGTTGTTTGAAGGGATCAGGCAGTTGATTGCCAGTGATGCCCGACAGCACGGAAGCCGCCAGTAAACGATTAATGCTGTTCACTTAAGCAATTTCAGCCGCGACGCATTCCTTGTAGCAGCTGCCGAAGGCTGCGTTCGGCGGCGAAGCCGTCGTCAAACCAGTGATTGCGGYGTGTCAGRCAGACCGCACTAGCCGGATTCACGACCGCTTCGCCGCCGAACGCAGCCTCGCAGGCTCGACAGCTGCTACAGATCGCATTACGGCTTAAGTGAACAGCATTACAGTAAACGATGGCCTGAGGGCCAACGAAAATCCAACTGTGGGAGCGGCGGTGCGACGATTCGACCTGCTCGCTCCCACATTTAATCTACGTTGGTCATCCCGCCGCCAAGCCCTTCCCCGCCCGCTCCAGATTGCGCCACAACCACACAGGCAGAACATCGGGGTCAAGGCTGTCGATCAGGTTCTTCAGCGCCAGCCCCAGTTCGGTATCGCCCTCGATGACCAGTCGCCGGCGAAAGAACAACGTGTCCGGATCTTCCTGACGGCTGGCCAGCAATAAAAATTCGCGCCAGTTACCGCTGATGGTCACGTTCGCCGTAGCGTGCTCGGCAATCCGCAAGCCCTGACGACTGAGTGTCAGGTACCAGGACAAACCCAGGTCCGGAATCCGCAAGCACAGCCAGCGCCCGCGCAGCACTTCGAACTCGCCCTCGCGCAATGGCTCGGCGAGGCAGCGATTCAGCGTCTGCTGCAACGCCAGGCGCTGCACGGCAAAAGGCACCCGGCGCACCAGTGGCAACAACCGGTCGGCGCCTTTCAACAGCCACTTCTTTCGATTCAGCACAGGCCAACCTCCTCGACGCGCAGCATGCCGGCCTGACCATGCCAATAGCCATTGCAACCTTCGACGAACAGCGGCGGTGTTTCGCCCAGACGAACCCGTTGATAGGCCGCGATCACTTCGTCCATGCCCTGAGCACGAGGGCTCAAGCGCAACAGATCGGCACCACAGGCCACCAGTCCGGCGTAATCGGCCAGCAGGTTGGTCACCTCGGCCGACATCGTTTGAATACCGTTAAGGGTAAACAGTGGTTGCCCCTCCTGGCTGGTCAGCGCCAGGCCATCGGGGTAGTTGATGCAGCAGAACCGGCAGTCGTCCTTGGGCCGGTTTTCTGCACGGGCAGTGAAGCAGCGGGCGGAATAGGCCAACGGCAGATGCCCATAGGCGAAGATTTCAACTTCCGGCACTGCACGGCCCAGCTCGCGCACTTGCCCGATCACGTCGCTGATCAGCGTCGCCGAACACTCCACGGGCGGCACCCAGCGAGTCATTCCGCTGTCGAGTAATTGTGCCAATGAGTGGCCGTTGTACAGATTGAGCGCCGGGCCGCCCACGAAAGGTAACTTGCGCTCGGCCAGGAAATGCACCGCGCCCATGTCGTTGGCCTCCACCAACAACTCGCCGTTGTCGCACAGCCGGCGCAGGCTGGAGAGTTCGGAGGCAGCCTCGATCAGCGTCAGGCTGGAAAGCACCAACTGTGCCTGGCTGCATTCCTGTAACTCGCGCCCCAGCCCCAGCCATTGATCCAGGGAAAAGGCCCGGCGTTTGGAGCACACGGTTTCCCCCAGATAAATCACGTCCAGGGGCAAGGTCGACATGTCGGCGTAAAAGTTGCTGAGTTGCTCTTTGTCCCAATAAAACAGGACCGGTCCCAGGCTGAGCTTCATGTCGCGTCCCTCATTGCCATGATCGATGATAAGCGCCCAGGGTGGTCTGGCTGCCTTCGGACAAACCGGCCAGCACCTGACGCCATTCTTCCTTGACCCGAAAACTGCCGGGCGCGCCACGGTGAGCATCCAATGCCGCGCGCCAGACCCGGGTGACTTGTTCGACATACGCCGGGCTGCGTTGGCGGCCCTCGATTTTCACCGCTTCGACGCCAATGGCCGTCAATTCCGGGAGCAAGTCCAGGGTGTCGAGGCTGGTGGGCTCCTCCAGCGCATGAAAGCGTTTGCCATCGACCAGAAAACGGCCTTTGCACAAGGTCGGGTAACCGGCCGATTCGTCAGGGGTGTAGCGATCGATCAGCACTTCGCTGAGGCGCGCGCTCAAGCCTTCGGCGTCCTCGCTCCAACGCACGGCTTTGGCTGGCGAACAGACACCGCACAGGTTCGGCGACTCACCGGTAATGTAGGAAGACAGGTGGCAACGCCCTTCGGCCATGATGCACAAGCTGCCGAAGCCAAAGACTTCGATGGGCACCGAGCTGCTGGCGGCGACTTGACGTACCTGCGCCAACGACAACACCCGTGGCAATACCGCGCGACGAATGCCGTAGCGCTGCGCATAAAATTCCAGCGCCGCGGCATGGGTTGCCGACCCCTGAACCGACAGATGCAGGGCCAATTGCGGGTGACGCTGACTGGCATAGTCGAGCACCCCGGGGTCGGCGGCGATCAGCGCATCGACGCCGAAATCGGCGGCACGATCCACCGCCCGTTGCCAGCGCTCCCACCCCTTGGGTTGTGGGTACGTGTTGACCGCGACGTAGAGTTTGCGTTGATGTTGGCGGATGTGGGCGACGGCGGCGTCGAACTGTTTGTCGTCCATGTTCAACCCCGCGAAATGCCGGGCATTGGTGTCATCGCGAAAGCCGACATACACGGCATCGGCGCCTTGGCGCACCGCCGCTTTAAGCGCAGGCAGATTCCCTGCCGGGCAGACCAGTTGCATGGGTAATCCTCATCAAAAAGCGCAGTCCGGAGCCTGATCAGCCATGGTTGGAATGCGCTTGTGGCGAGCGAGCTTGCTCCGGGCGGCGTTCCGACGCTGGACTGCGCAGCAGGCCTGAATAACAGGGCCGCTTCGCGACCCAGCGGGAGCAAGCTCCCTCGCCACACAGTCTAGCCAGACCGGCAGGCACAGCCTTGACGGCAATCAATTGCCATCACTGCATCAGGTCGGCGAAGGACAGGAACATCACGTTGTCGTGCTTGAGCACTTGCTGCTCGCACTCGATCACCGCCAGCCCGTCGGCCCAGCACGCGGCGGTCAACATGGCCGAGCTTTGCTGAGGGTGCAGTTCCACACTCAACTGGCCATCGGCACCGGGAATCAACCTGGCCCGCAGGTATTGTCGACGCTTGTTACGCTGCAACCAGTCGAACCCGGCGGGTACAGCCAACGGCACTGGCAGCACGTCAGTCACGCCCTGGGCCCGGAGCAGGAACGGACGCACCACCACCAACGCGGTAATCAGCGCCCCTGACGGGTTTCCCGGCATACCGATCCACGGTTTACCGGCCACTTCGCCATAGGCCAATGGCTTACCCGGCTGGATGGCCAGCCGCCAGAAATCCACACTGCCCAGTTCCTCGATGGCCTGTTTGAGGTGATCTTCCTCGCCGACCGACACGCCACCGGAGCTCAACAGCAAGTCGCATTCCGAAGACGCCAGGCTCAAGGCATGCCGGCTGGCCACCAACTCATCGGCCATGACGCCATAGTCATGCACCTCGACGCCCCAGCCGCGCAACAACGCAGCAAGGCAATACCGGTTGCTGTTGTAGATCTGCCCCGGTGCCAAGGAATCGCCCGGCTCGCGCAGTTCATTACCGCTGCTGAGCAGGCACACTTGCAACGGCCTATAGACCTCGACCCGGGCGATCCCGGCGCCGGCCAGCAACCCCAGTTCTTGTGCGCGCAGGCGTTTGCCAGCCTTGAGCAGCAGATGCCCGCGGCGAACTTCCTCCCCTTCCTTGCGCACGTGATCGCCAACGGCTACGGGCGGGAACCAGACTCGCTCGCCTTCGACCCGGCAGCGCTCTTGCGGCACGACGGTATCGGCACCCGGTGGCAATGGCGCGCCGGTAAAGATCTGCACCGTTTGCTGCGCAAGCAAGGGCGAGCGCGCCTGATCCCCCGCCGCAATTCGCCCGCCAATCGTCAAACAGCCACCTTCCGCTGGCAGGTCACCAGCCCTGAGGGCATACCCGTCCATGGCACTGTTGTCCCAGGCCGGCAGGTTCACCGGGCAATGAATGTCCACCGCCAGCACCCGCCCCATGGCCTGGTCCAGACGGACCATTTGCGCCAGGGGTGGTGGTGGCGCCTGGTCGAGCAGACGGCTGATGGCCTCGTCCACGGGCATCAGGTTGCCGAGGTCGCACACCCGGCCGCTCATGAGCGTGTCTCGCAGGCGTCGATGACCCGCTGTGCTTGCGCTTTCAAATGCGGGGCGAAGTTACACGGGCCGGTGYGACTGTCCAGTTGCTCGAGCAGAATCTTGTTCCAGGCAGTCCGGCAGGCACCCGGTGAGCCAGGAACGCAGCACACCAGTACACCGTTACTCATCCCGGCCAGTGCCCGGGACTGCAGACTGGACATGCCAATCTCCTCCAGCGACACCTGGCGGAACAATTCGCCGAAGCCTTCCACATGTTTGTCCAGCAGTGGCAGCACCGCTTGCGGTGTGTTGTCACGAGCGGTGAAACCGGTGCCGCCAGTCATCAATATGACTTGCACCCGGGGGTCGGCGATCCACTGGGAGACCGTTGCGCGGATCTGATAAATGTCGTCCTTGACCAGGCCACGATCGATCAGCACATGCCCGGCCGTTTGCAGCAAATCCGCCAGGGTCTGTCCTGAAGTGTCGGTGTCAAAGGTGCGCGTATCGCTGATGGTCAGTACGGCGATGTTCAGGGGTTCAAACGTGCGTTGCGTCAGATGGGCCATATCCAGGCTTTCCCGTAGATGAGGGTATGGCCCAAAGCCTGAACCGGAATAGCGAACGAGCCTATTCCTCCAAGGAGGTACCTCGTCGGGGTCTATGGATTAATGGGGGACTCAAGCCCGTAGCAGCTGCCGCAGGCTGCTACGGGGGAACTTACTCGTCGCTCAAGGCGCCAAGCGGCGCCGTTGCCATGCACCATCTCGCAACCGGTAATCGAGACGGTCATGCAAGCGGTCGGCACGGCCCTGCCAGAACTCCAGACGTTCAGGGTGCAGGCAATAACCGCCCCAATGTTCGGGGCGCGAGACGGTCTGGCCAACGAAGCGCTTGATGGTCTGCGCCAACATCGACTCCAGCGCGGCACGACTGGCCAACGGACGACTTTGCGGTGAAGCCCAGGCGCCCAGGCGACTGGCCATCGAGCGGGAATCGAAGTATGCATCCGAGAGTTGCGGGTCGAGCCTGGACACCTGGCCTTCGATGCGCACTTGACGCTCCAGCCCTGGCCAGAAAAACGTCATGGCGGCATAGGGATTGACCGCCARCTGCTGCCCCTTGTCGCTCTGGTAATTACCGAAAAAAGTAAAACCTTCATCGCTCAAGCCTTTGAGCAACAGCACACGGCAGTGCGGCCGCCCTTCATCATCGACCGTCGCCAGCACCATGCTATTGGCTTCGACAGGTGCGCACTCGGTGTCGCGGGCCTGTTGCAGCCATTGCCGGAACATCGCCAACGGATCGTCCAGCGCAGCCTCATCTTGCAGGCCATTAAGGGTGTAGTTACGGCGCATTTGGGCCAGGGACAGGGGCATGACGGTGATCTCCGGAAGGTTTTGCGCAGTGTGCGAGGCACTGCGCGATACCACCTTGACCGCCATCAACACCGAGGGTCGAAGCRACAACGCCCTGACCTACTTCAGACGCAGGCGCCGCGCCAGTTTGTGCAAATTGCTGGGGTCGACTTCCAGCATTCGCGCGGCGCTGGCCCAGTTGTCCCCGGACAGGCTCAGGGCCTCGAGGATCTTCTTGCGCTGGTAATCATCGACGGCTTCGCCCAGGGGCTGGAACGGCAGATCAACCGTAATGTCCCGGGATGGCTCGACCTCTGCCCCCGATGCTGCCACCGGGCTGTCGAGATCGAGAACCTCTGGCTCCAGCGTCATGATCGATGTGCGACTCGTCCCGCGACTGAGCTGCTTCAACGCGGCCCGACTGATGACATGCTCCAGTTCGCGCACATTGCCCGGCCAGGTGTATGCCAGCAAGGCTCGCTCCGCCGCCGGCGACAAACGCAAACCTCGCAGGCCGAGCCGCGCCCGATTGAGCTCCAGAAAATGCCCGGCCAGCATCAACACATCGTGACCACGCTCGCGCAGCGCTGGAATCGGCACCGGGTACACCGAGAGGCGGTGATACAGATCGGCGCGAAACAAGCCATCGCGGATGCTGTCCGGCAGGTGCCGATTGGTGGCGGCGATGATGCGCACATCGACGTGCAACGGCTTGTCGGCGCCCAGGCGCTGGATCTCGCCGTTTTGCAGGGTGCGCAGCAATTTCGCTTGCACACTCAAGGGCAACTCCCCGACTTCATCGAGAAACAGCGTGCCACCGTTGGCGGCGTCGAAGCGTCCGGCACGGTCACTCGTAGCACCGGAAAAGGCGCCTTTGACATGCCCGAACAACTCACTCTCTGCCAGCGACTCCGGCAAGGCTGCGCAGTTAACCTGTATCAGCGGTTTGTGGTGGCGCCTTGAAAGACGATGCAAGCGCCGTGCGAACAGCTCTTTGCCGACGCCGGTCTCGCCCAGCAGCAATACCGGCAGATCGGAATCGGCCAGTACATCCAGCTCATTGAGCAACTGATGCAACACCTCACTTTGCCCAAGGATCTCGCCTTCTCCGACGGGCACGCGCAAGTCCTGAGGATCGCTGCGGGACAGGCGCAAGCTGCGGTTTTCCTGCTCCAGGCGGGTGACCCGCACGGCGGCTTCGATCTGCAAAGTGCAACGCTTGAGTTCTTCCCGCGCCCGGTTGTCAAAGGTCCCGGCGTGCAGCGCATCGAGGGTGATCGCGCCCCAGATCCGCCCCTCGACATAGAGGCTCACGCCCATGCAGTCATGCACCGGCAGCGGTTCGCCGACATGGTTGTCGAGCAAGCCGTCGTAGGGGTCCGGCAGGCGGCTGTCGGGCTCGAACCAGGTCGGCTCGCGCGACGCCATG
Source organism: Pseudomonas sp. 05N433 (assembly GCF_056396925.1). Lineage (NCBI taxonomy): Bacteria > Pseudomonadati > Pseudomonadota > Gammaproteobacteria > Pseudomonadales > Pseudomonadaceae > Pseudomonas > Pseudomonas sp. 05N433. The sequence goes on from NZ_JBFTML010000035.1 coordinate 50,472, forward strand.
ATTGCCGCCAGCCGAGGATGCTGGGCAATGACGAACCGGCGCCCCAACGCTTCATGAACCAGCCCCACCGTTGCAACGGGCCTGAGGCTGTCGTCATCCAGACGCAGCAAGCCCACGGCGCCACTGTTGAAGTATTCGCGCAGGGTCTGGACCAGTCGTTGCAACCGCACGGCATTGGGCAACTCGACGATCAGGTCGGCCGCCAGGCTTTCTCGCAGCATGGTAGTCATCACCCTCTATGGTTGTATTTACCCTGAAGCATCAGGGTGAATATCACCACAACTAAAAATTAATCCATGTTTTTCAATACGTTAAAAATGGCATGCCGGGTGCAATGAGCCTGGGGAACCGTTGAAACCCAAACAAGGAACCCTGATGAGCCAGCCCCTATTGGAACAAAGTCTCGGCCAACTGGCCTGCGACATTCCCGGTGCCACCCGGATCTTTCACACCTTCAAACTGGACTTCTGTTGCGGCGGGCATAAAAGCCTGCGTGAAGCGGCCCTTGGCAAAAACCTCGATCCGGTCCTCATTGCCGACGCCCTGCAGATTCTGCAAGACGCCGGCGAAACCCAGCACGACTGGCGCAACGAACCGTCGGAACTGCTGATCGCCCACCTTCTGGCGCGCTACCACGCCCGCCACCGCGAGCAACTGCCGGAGCTGATCCGACTGGCTCGCCGCGTCGAGCAGGTCCATGGCGCGCGCAGCAGTTGCCCCAACGGCCTGGCCGATCTGCTGACAGACATGCAGCAGGAACTCGAAGGCCACATGCTCAAGGAAGAACAAGTGCTCTTCCCGATGTTGCAACAAGGCGTTGGCCCTCAGGCCGCACCGCCGATCCAGGTGCTGCGTTTCGAACACGATCAACATGGTGAAGCGCTGGAGAAGATGCTCGCCCTGACCAATCACATCATCCCGCCCGCCGATGCCTGTAACACCTGGCGTGCGCTCTACCGCGGGCTGCTGGAGTTCAAAGACGACCTGATGCAACACATCCACCTGGAAAACAACGTGCTGTTCATTAATGCCCTGAACCCCCGCCATTGATCGATTACCGGCCACCCCCCAACCCGCGCCATCCAACCGGATGACGCGGGTTTTGTTTATGAGGGACGTATTGCGATCAGCCGTGCCAATAGAACATGGCCTTGGCCAGGATCACGATCAACACCATGTGCCCGAGAATGCTGCGGCGAATCCAGCTTGCGCGGGTCGCGGTCAGGCGCCCGTGGGTCAGCCAATAGGCCAGCAGCAAGTAATGACCGATGATGCTCAAGGCCAACAGGATTTTCAGGCTCAGCAACGTACCAAAACTGCTGGCCAGCGGCTGACTCAATGCGCCACGGTACTGCCACGCCAAACCGATGCCGGCGCCATACAACAGCAACACCACGCCGTGCAGAACCTTACGCGAACGCAGGGCAATCGCCTGATCCGCCGTCACTTGCGCAATCTCCGTCAACGGCTGGCGGGCGCGATGCCAGATGACCACCTCGAAAAACAGCGTGCCAATGAAGGCGATTGCCGCCAGCAAATGCGTGACCAGTAAAAAGGGATACATCAGCGGCTGCCTCCATTCATTCGCGTATTCATCCTGGATGACCGTCGACCCGGGCCCGCAACAGCATCGGCCCATAGCGCCAGGCATACAGTGCAAACGCCAGCGCCCAGCACAGACCGGCCAACCACAATGCGGCCAAGGGGAAAAACAGGATCAACACCACCCGGCTCAGACACGCCAGGTTGAGCAGAATGAACGCCAGGGTCATGCCCGATGGCGGTTCCAGGGGGCGACCGGTGTGGCCGAGGCTGACCCGCGCGATCATCGCCAGCACCAGGCCAGCCATGGCCCCGATGGTCAGGCAATGCACCGCCAGACTCGGGTTGATCGGCACACCGAAATGCCACAGCGCCATCCCGAGACACGCCACCGCCAGCCAGCCATAGGCCAGATGCAGCGACCACAACAACGGCACGCGCCAGAGTGCCCGGTCATGCCAGCGCACCRGGCGCACCAGATGCCCTGCCGCCAGCACCGCGAACAGCAGGCCCACCCAGACATTGGGGTTGAGCGCCGGTCCTGCGGCATACAACAACGCCACCAGCGGCGAACCGACCAACAGCAGGCGATCCAGCCAGGGCCAGGCGGCAACGCCTTCAACCCGACCAAGGCCGCGCTGGGTGAAGAACGGAATGACCCGCCCGCCGATCAACCCCATCATCGCCGCCACCAGCCAGAGGCCGCTCAGCACGCCCTGGCGTTGCCAGCCTTCGTGCCCCTCGACCAGGCCGTACAGAGACAACCCGTCAGCCAAGGCCAATAACATCAAGACCACCACAATCGGGTAGTTACGTTTCTGCCGCACTTTCCACAAGGTGAAGCCCATGAGTACCGCCACCGCCAACGGGAACGCCAGTTCCAGCACGGCGAGCAACGGCCATGGCGCATTGGCCAGCCAGGCCACCCGCGCCAACAACCACAGCAACGCCAGCGCGGCCAACGGTTTGCTGCTGAGGCCGGGGCGACCGGTCCAGGTCTGCACCGCCGTCAACAGAAAGCCCGCGATAATCGCCAACCCGAACCCGAACAGCAATTCATGCCGATGCCAGCCCAGCCAACCGCCCGCCGGCTGCCAGTTGGAAATCGAACCACTGAAGGCCGCCAGCCAGAGTGGAATGACCAGCACTGCCAAAAGGCAACCGGCGAGGAAAAGTGGCCGAAAGGCCAGCCGAAACAGCGGCGTGATTGYCATCGCTTTACGGCGGTCAAGCACTTGCATAAAACCACTCCTCTACCTTGTTGCCGACCTGACACCAACCCGCAGGCGCCGAGGTAAATCCAGGGGCAATCATCGGGTATTACCGATCCATTGCCGTTGTCGCAGATCAAGTGTGCAAGGGGCGTGCCCTGATGCTTTCTCGTATTCCTGTGGCGAGGGAGCTTGCTCCCGCTCGGGTGCGCAGCAGCCGTAAAACCGGCGAATGCGTTCTATCAGACATACCGCGTAGATCGATGTTGGGAGTGCTTCGCACTCCAGCGGGAGCAAGCTCCCTCGCCACAGGGCATTCCGGATCAGGGTACAAATGACCATTAAAGGGTTATTTTCACCCTAATCCTCAGGGTCTTTTTTACCCTCACGCCTGAGAACCCCGCTAAATAAAGGCCTCCAAGCCTGGCCCATGTCTTGCTCAAGCTTGTGGAAATCAAACAAACCGATCCCAGGAGTCGTCATGAAAAAAGTCATCCAGCCACTGGCCTGGTTCGTGGTGTTGACCTCAATCCTGGCCGTAGCCAGCGGCGTTTCCCTGGGCCTCGTCTGACTTGTTCACCAGCCCCCCTTCTCAATCTTCAGGATGAATTCTCATGGTGCTTCACCGCGTCCATCACCAGATTCTGCGCAGTCATCATCTGTTCGAGCCGTTGAACGAAGAACAGCTGGACGAATTGATGAGTACCAGCCAATTGCTGAGCATCGACAAAGGCGAGCCGTTGTTCCGTCAGGGCGAGCCGGCCGATGCGTTCTACTTCGTGATTGCCGGCGCGGTAAAAATCTACCGGCTGACACCGGATGGGCAGGAGAAAGTGTTCGAGGTCATCAGCGAGCGGCAAACCTTCGCCGAGGCGATGATGCTGATGGACACCCCAAACTATGTGGCCTCGGCCGAAGCGATCTGCCCCACCCAGCTCTATCGTTTATCCAACAGCACCTACATGCGCCTGCTGCAGAGCAATAGTCGGTTGACCTTCGCACTACTGGGCAAGCTCTGCGTTCGCTTACATCAACGGGTCAACGAAATCGAAACCCTGTCGCTGAAAAACGCCACCCACCGGGTCGTGCGTTATCTGCTGACGCAACTGGTGCGCCAGCAAACCGTTGACTGCCAATTCGAACTGCCGATGGCCAAGCAACTGATTGCCGGGCATCTGTCGATCCAGCCAGAAACCTTTTCGCGAATCATCCGCCGCTTGATCGATGAAAACATCATCACCCAGGACGGCCGTCAGATCGCCATTCTTGATCGTCTGCGCCTGGAACAGTTCGAGTGAGTGCCATGCCCGTCTGCCTGTATTGCCAACATGCCAACCCTTCACAAGAAACCGAGTGCCACCAATGCGGCATGCCCCTGCCGGCACTGGCCGAATACGCCGGGGAACGTCGGCAGCGCCGATTCATGTGGTTCTGCGTTGGCCTGACGGTCTATTGCGTGGTGATGTTTTTCTGGTTGCCGCGCAACTGAAGATCGCACATATCCCCTGTAGCAGSTGGCGCAGCCTGCGTTCGGC
>NZ_JBFTML010000036.1:0-94154 GCF_056396925.1 Pseudomonas sp. 05N433
GGCGATAGCGATGTGTCATTCAACGCAGATGTCGACTGACACACCGCCTTCGCCAGCAAGCCGGCTCCTACAGGGGACCTGCCCGAATTCTCTCTCTCTCGTACTGGATCTTCCCATGAGTTCTGTTGCTGTGTTCAGCAAGGCCTCGCCGTTCGATGCGCTGCAGCGCTGGCTCCCCAAGCTGGTGCTGGCGCCGAGCATGTTCATTGTTCTGGTGGGGTTCTATGGCTATATCCTGTGGACCTTCGTCCTGTCGTTCACCACTTCGACCTTCCTGCCGACTTACAAATGGGCGGGTCTGGCGCAGTACCAGCGGCTGTTCGACAACGATCGCTGGTGGGTAGCGAGCAAGAACCTGGCGCTTTTCGGCGGCATGTTCATCGGTATCACCCTGGTGATCGGTGTGTTGCTGGCGGTGTTTCTTGATCAGCGCATTCGTCGCGAAGGTTTCATTCGCACCATTTACCTGTACCCGATGGCGCTTTCGATGATCGTCACCGGTACTGCCTGGAAGTGGCTGCTCAACCCGGGCATGGGCCTGGACAAATTGCTGCGTGACTGGGGCTGGGAAGGCTTTCGCCTGGACTGGCTGATCGATCCGGATCGCGTTGTGTACTGCCTGGTGATCGCGGCGGTATGGCAAGCCTCGGGCTTTATCATGGCGATGTTCCTCGCCGGCCTGCGTGGCGTTGATCAATCGATCATCCGTGCCGCCCAGATCGATGGCGCGAGCATGCCGCGCATTTACCTGAAAGTGGTGTTGCCGAGCCTGCGCCCGGTGTTCTTCAGCGCAGTGATGATCCTGGCCCACATCGCTATCAAGAGTTTCGACCTGGTAGCGGCAATGACCGCTGGTGGCCCGGGTTATTCCTCCGATCTGCCTGCGATGTTCATGTATTCCTTCACCTTCAGTCGCGGCCAGATGGGCATGGGCTCGGCCAGTGCGATTCTGATGCTCGGTGCGATTCTCGCGATCATCGTGCCTTACCTGTACTCCGAGCTGAGGGCCAAACGTCATGACTAGTTTCGCTACCAAACCTGCCATCAGCCTGAGTCGCATCGCGATCTATGGCGTGCTGCTCCTTGCGGTATTGCTGTACCTGATACCGCTGGTGGTCATGCTGTTGACCAGTTTCAAGACGCCTGAAGACATCAACTCCGGCAACCTGCTGAGCTGGCCGACCGTGGTCAGCGGTATTGGCTGGATCAAGGCCTGGGGCACGGTTGACGGGTACTTCTGGAACTCGATCAAGATCACCGTTCCGGCGGTAATGATCTCCACGGCCATCGGTGCGTTGAACGGCTATGTGCTGTCGATGTGGCGCTTTCGCGGGTCGCAGTTGTTCTTCGGCCTGCTGCTGTTCGGTTGCTTCCTGCCATTCCAGACGGTCCTGCTGCCGGCCTCGTTCACCCTCGGCAAGATGGGCCTGGCCAGCACGACGACAGGCCTGGTGTTCGTGCACGTGGTCTACGGCCTGGCGTTCACCACGCTGTTTTTCCGTAACTACTACGTCAGCGTTCCCGATGCACTGGTGAAGGCAGCGCGGCTCGATGGCGCGGGGTTCTTCACCATCTTCCGCTTGATCATTTTGCCGATGTCCACCCCGATCATCATGGTCTGCCTGATCTGGCAGTTCACCCAGATCTGGAACGACTTCCTGTTCGGCGTGGTGTTCTCCAGCGGTGACTCGCAACCCATTACGGTGGCGTTGAACAACTTGGTCAACACCAGTACCGGGGCCAAGGAATACAACGTTGATATGGCGGCGGCAATGATCGCCGGGCTGCCGACCCTGCTGGTCTATGTGGTCGCAGGTAAGTATTTCGTGCGCGGGCTGACGGCCGGCGCAGTCAAGGGGTAATCATGGCTACGCTCGAACTTCGCAATGTAAACAAAACCTATGGCCCCGGCCTGCCGGACACCCTCAAGAACATCGAGCTGTCGATCAAGGACGGTGAGTTCCTGATTCTTGTAGGCCCTTCGGGTTGCGGTAAATCGACCCTGATGAATTGCATCGCCGGCCTTGAGACCATCACCGGCGGCGCGATCATGATCGGTGACCAGGACGTCAGCGGCATGAGCCCCAAAGACCGCGACATCGCCATGGTGTTCCAGTCCTACGCGCTGTACCCGACCATGAGCGTGCGCGAAAACATCGCGTTCGGTTTGAAGATCCGCAAGATGCCTGCCGCCGACATCGACGCGGAAGTCGCTCGCGTGGCCAAGCTGTTGCAAATCGAACACCTGCTCAACCGCAAGCCGGGTCAGCTCTCCGGTGGTCAGCAACAGCGCGTGGCCATGGGCCGGGCGTTGGCGCGTCGGCCGAAGATCTACCTGTTCGACGAACCGCTGTCCAACCTCGACGCCAAGCTGCGGGTCGAGATGCGCACCGAAATGAAACTGATGCACCAGCGCCTGAAAACCACCACGGTCTACGTGACCCACGACCAGATCGAAGCGATGACCCTGGGCGACAAAGTGGCGGTGATGAAGGACGGGATCATCCAGCAGTTCGGTACGCCGAAAGACATCTACAACAACCCGGCCAACCTGTTCGTGGCGAGCTTCATCGGTTCGCCACCGATGAACTTCATCCCCCTGCGTTTGCAGCGCAAGGACGGCCGTCTTTTGGCGTTGCTCGACAGTGGTCAGGCGCGCTGCGAATTGCCGCTGGGCATGCAGGACGCCGGGCTCGAAGACCGCGAAGTGATCCTCGGCATGCGCCCGGAGCAAATCGTGCTGGCGAACGGCGAAGCCAACGGCCTGCCGACCATCCGCGCCGAAGTGCAGGTCACCGAACCGACCGGTCCCGACACCCTGGTATTCGTCAATCTCAACGACACCAAGGTCTGCTGCCGTCTGGCACCGGACGTCGCACCAGCCCCGGGCGAGACCCTGACGCTGCAATTCGATCCATCGAAAGTGCTGCTGTTCGATGCCAAGACCGGTGAGCGTCTGGGCGTTGCCGGCCTGCCAAAAACCGAAGCTCACAGCGCCAACGTGGCCCAGTTCAAAGGCCGCTGAAGATCAAATGTGGGAGCGAGCAAGCCCGCTCTCACAGGGGGGATTAGTGGCGGATGGAGACATCCGTCGCAATCGATGTAAACCGCGTTAGATAAAAACAGTTAATAACAATAAAACGAGGATGTAGGGATGAAGAAGAAGAACAACGCTCAGCTGATCTGCCAATTGTCAGCGGTTGCGGCGATGATGCTGGCCGGTAGCGTACACGCGGCTGACGCGTTCAGTGCCGATTCCCAGTGGATGACGGGGGACTGGGGGGGCGAGCGGACCAAGCTGATCGAGCAAGGTATCGACATCAAGGCCGACTATGTCGGTGAAGTGGGCGCCAACCTGCACGGCGGCTACAACGACGACAAGACGGCTCGTTACGCCGACCAGTTTGGTCTGGGCGTGGCGCTGGACCTGCAAAAATTGTGGGGCTGGGATAACACCCAGGCCAAGATCCAGCTCACCAACCGTAACGGTCAGAACATCTCCAATGACCGTGTCGGCGACCCGCGTGCCGGCACCTTGAGCTCCTCCCAGGAAGTCTACGGCCGTGGCCACATGGTCCGTCTGACCCAGCTGTGGATCAAGCACCAGTTCCTCGACGGGAAACTGGACGTCAAGGCTGGTTACTTCGGCGAAGGCGAAGACTTCAACACCTTCCCTTGTGAGTTCCAGAACCTGGCATTCTGCGGTTCCCAGGCGGGTAACTGGGCGACCGGTATCTGGTACAACTGGCCGGTCATGCAGGCAGCGGTTCGCGTGAAGTACAACATCACGCCTGAGTTCTATGCGCAGATCGGCGCGTACAACCAGAACCCATCGCAACTTGAGCACGGTAACGGTTTCAAGCTCAGCGGCAGTGGTACCAAAGGCACCGTCTTGCCGGTTGAATTGGTCTGGTCGCCGAAGGTCAACAACCTGCCGGGCGAATACCGTGTTGGTTACTACAAGAGCACGGCCGACGCCAATGACGTCCGTAAAGACGACAACGGCAATGATGCAGCGACCACCGGCAATGCCTATCGCAGCCATGACAGCAAGCACGGCTACTGGTTCGTGGCGCAGCAACAACTGACCACCCATAACGGTGATGCTTCGCGCGGTCTGAACATCGCGGCCAACGCCACCTTCCACGACAAGGACACCAACTTCGTCGACAACTACCAGTCGCTGATGTTTGTTTACAAGGGCCCGTTCGATGCGCGTCCAAAAGACGACGTCGGGATCGGTTTCTCCCGTATCCATGTCAACGATGACGTGAAGAAAAACTCCGAGTTGGTCAACGCCGCCAATGGTGTCACCGACTACAACGATCCACTGTTCGCGCCACTGCGCAGCACCGAGTACAACTACGAGATCAACTACGGTTTCCACGTTACCAACTGGCTGACGGTGCGTCCTAACTTGCAATACATCACTCACCCGGGTGGTGTGGATGAAGTTGATAACGCGCTGGTCGCCGGCCTGAAAATTCAGTCGGTGTTCTAACGCTGTTGCGATAAGCTCCTCTCTATGTGCGCATATTTGCGGACGGCCATGGCTGTCCGCTTTTTTTTGGGGGTGGCGCACCCTCGGGTGACAGATGATTTTCAGGACCGTGGCACATGCTTGAGCATCCGCTACAACGCTTCTTCAAATCCTTGCGCGAACGTCCGGTGTTTGCGTGGGAGCGCTATCAGATGCGCGACGTGCTGGTGATCGACCATCCGCTGTGTCAGGCGGTGTTCAGTCGTCAGGGCGCGCAGTTGTTGCACTTCCAGCCAAAGGGTCAGAAACCCTGGCTGTGGTGCGCGGCGAAATGGCCGCACGTGGGTGCGATTCGCGGCGGCGTGCCGGTGTGCTGGCCGTGGTATGGCCGCCACCCAAGCGAAAACGCCTGGCCGTCCCATGGTTGGGCGCGCCTGCTCGACTGGAAGCTGCTCGACAGCAGCAGTGACGACGATGGCGTGCGCCTGCACTGGCAGTTACAGCTGTGCGACTGGCAAGTGGACTTGCATGCGCACCTGGGCGAACGCATGGATTTGCACATGAGCACCGAGCATCAGGACGACATGCCGTGCCAGTTGAGTCAGGCGTTGCACGCCTATTGGCGTATTGGTGACGTCGGTGAGATAGCGCTGTCTGGGCTCGAAGGAGCGCAAGGTTACGACCAGTTGAACCGCCAGGCTTGCCAACAGGAAGGCGAGTTGCGGGTCGACGGTGGGTGTCAGCGGGTGTTCCAGCATGACGGCGAATTGCAGCTCAAGGACCACGCCTGGCAGCGCGAACTGTGCATCGACACCGGTGATCATGCGGACACGGTGGTCTGGCATCCCGGCTCGCGGCCATTACTGGGCGTGAGCTGGAACGAGATTTCCGAGTTCGTCTGTGTGGAAGCGGCCAGCGGCGGCACCGACAGCCTGTGCCTGGCGCCGGGGGAGCGGGCGTATCTGAGTTTGCAGGCGCGGGTTGGGGCGTAGCTGATAGTGATCATTCCCACGCAGAGCGTGGGAATGATCGTTGTAGGTTAATTAAACTCATCCCCAATCGGATACCGACTGGCATTGAGGCTTTCCTTGATCTTGCGCAAATGCGGCTGGAAGTCCACGCCTCGGCGCAAGGTCATGCCGGTGGCAAGCACATCGAGCACGGTCAGCTGAATGATCCGCGAGGTCATCGGCATGTAAATGTCGGTGTCTTCCGGCAACGGAATGTTCAGGCTCAAGGTACTGGCCTTGGCCAGCGGCGAACCTTCGGCCGTCAGCCCCAGCACCGAAGCGCCGTTTTCCCGGGCGATGCGCGCCACTTCCACCAATTCGCGGGTGCGGCCGGTGTAGGAGATGATCACGAACAACTCACCGGTGTGGGCCACCGAGGCAATCATGCGTTGCATCAGCACATCGGCATGGGCGGTCACTGCCAGGTTGAAGCGGAAGAACTTGTGCTGCGCATCCAGTGCCACCGGGGCCGAGGCGCCGAGGCCGAAGAAGTGGATCTGCCGGGCCTGGATCAACAGGTCGACGGCGCGGCTGATCAGGTTCGGGTCCAGTGCCTGGCAGGCGCTGTCCAGGGACGCGATGGCGCTGCCGAAGATTTTCTGGGTGTAAGCCTCGGGGTTGTCGTCGGCTTCCACCGCACGGCTGACATACGCCGCGCCGCTGGCCAGGCTCTGGGCCAGCTGCAGTTTCAGTTCAGGGTAGCCGCTGACACCGAATGAGCGGCAGAAACGGTTGACCGTCGGCTCACTGACCGACGCGGCCTGGGCGAGGGCGGCGATGCTGAACCGGGTCGCCTGCTGTGGGTTGAGCAGGATCACTTCGGCGACTTTGCGTTCTGCCTTGTTCAGGTCTTCGAGGCGACTCTGGATCTGTTCCAGTAAATTTCGCACGCGGTCCATATGGGGTTCCTAAATTCACCTGCGCAAACAAGCGCTCGGCTATGCAAATTGGGCCTTTGATACGGCCCATAACGGTGGCCTATCCTACTGATGGCTCCGACCGACCACCACTCGGAATCTATATTTTGCGAAAATGTTGTGGTTATTACTACATTTTCCCTTGAGTGATGCCTTGAAAAAAGGTATTTGTAGCTTAACTTGATAAAAGAACAAACATCATGCCTTCGATTACGGTTGAACCGTGCACCTTTGCCTTGTTCGGCGCTCTCGGCGATCTAGCCCTGCGCAAGCTGTTTCCTGCCCTTTATCAACTCGATGGCGCCGGCCTGCTTCATGAGGATACGCGCATTATCGCACTGGCCCGTGAACCTGGCAGCGAGCAGCAGCATCTGGCGTTCATCGCCACCGAGTTGCGTCGCTACGTGGGCGCCAAAGAGCTGGATGAAGCCGTGCTCGAGCGCTTCCTGGCCCGGTTGAGTTACCTGCATGTCGACTTCCTCAAGGCTGACGATTACGTCGCCCTGGCCGAGCAGGCCGGCAGCGCCCAGCGGGTGATTGCCTACTTCGCCACGCCGGCGGCGGTTTACGGTGCTATTTGCGAGAACCTGTCAAAGGTTGGCCTGGCCGAAAACACCCGCGTGGTGCTGGAAAAACCCATCGGTTCTGACCTGGAATCCTCGCGCAAGGTCAACGACGCCGTGGCGCAGTTCTTCCCGGAGAACCGCACCTACCGTATCGACCACTATCTGGGCAAAGAGACCGTACAAAACCTGATCGCCCTGCGTTTCGCCAACAGCCTGTTCGAAACCCAGTGGAACCAGAATTACATTTCCCACGTGGAAATCACCGTGGCCGAGCAGGTCGGGATCGAAGGCCGTTGGGGTTACTTCGACAAGGCCGGCCAGCTGCGGGACATGATCCAGAATCACCTGCTGCAGTTGCTGTGCCTGATCGCCATGGACCCGCCGGCCGACTTGTCCGCCGACAGCATCCGCGACGAGAAAGTCAAAGTGCTCAAGGCACTGGCGCCGATCAGCCCGGAAGGCCTGACCACTCAAGTGGTGCGCGGCCAGTACATCGCCGGTCACAGCGAAGGCAAGTCGGTGCCGGGGTATCTGGAGGAGCCTAACTCCAACACCCAGAGCGACACCGAAACCTTCGTTGCCCTGCGTGCCGACATTCGCAACTGGCGTTGGGCCGGCGTACCGTTTTACCTGCGCACCGGCAAGCGCATGCCGCAGAAGCTGTCGCAGATCGTCATCCACTTCAAGGAACCGTCGCACTACATCTTCGCCCCCGAGCAGCGCTTGCAGATCAGCAACAAACTGATCATCCGCCTGCAACCGGACGAAGGCATTTCCTTGCGCGTGATGACCAAGGAACAAGGCCTGGACAAGGGCATGCAGTTGCGCAGCGGTCCGTTGCAGCTGAATTTTTCCGACACCTGGCGCAGCGCACGGATTCCCGATGCCTACGAGCGGTTGTTGCTGGAAGTGATGCGTGGCAATCAGAACCTGTTTGTCCGTAAAGATGAAATCGAAGCCGCGTGGAAGTGGTGTGACCAGTTGATTGCCGGGTGGAAAAAGTCCGGTGATGCGCCCAAGCCGTACGCGGCCGGGTCCTGGGGGCCGATGAGTTCCATTGCACTGATCACGCGGGACGGGAGGTCGTGGTATGGCGATATCTGAATTGAAACTGCCTCAGGGCGTCAGCGCCCATGAGTTCAAAAAACCGATGCTGCTGGCCGAAGGCCTGGCATTGGCAGTGGCCAAACAACTGAGCGACGCGATTGCCGCACAAGGCACAGCGACGCTGGTGGTGTCCGGTGGGCGCAGCCCGGTGGCATTTTTCCAGCACCTGGCCAAGCAGGCGCTGGACTGGTCGAAGGTGGTGGTCAGCCTGGCTGACGAGCGCTGGGTGCCGGTGGAGCATGCCGACAGTAATGCCGGTCTGCTCAAGCGTTACCTGTTGCAAGGTCCGGCGGCCAAGGCCCAGTTCCTGAGCCTCTACAGTGCCACCGCCAACCTGGAGCAGGCCGCCGAGCAGGCTGATCGCTTGCTCGCCGAATTGCCGGCGATCGATGTGCTGGTGCTGGGCATGGGCGACGACGGTCACACCGCATCACTGTTCCCCAACAGCCCGAACCTGGCCGACGCCTTGAAAGTCGACGGCACTCGTCGTTGCTGGCCGATGCTGGCGCCGACCGTGCCGCGTCAGCGCCTGACCATGAGTCGCGCGCTGCTGGCTTCGGCCAGGCACACCGTTCTATCGATTTCCGGTCAGTCCAAGTTGACCACCCTGAGCGCCGCACTGGCCGGTGACGATGTCGCCGCCATGCCGATTCGGGCGTTTCTGCAACCTACGTTAGAGATTTACTGGTGCCCATGAACCAAGGATCAGCCGCTATGACAAACACATCCCCGACCGTTTCCATGGCGGACAAAGTTGCCCTGATCGACAGCCTCTGCGCCAAGGCGCGGATCCTGCCGGTGATCACCATCGCTCGCGAACAGGACGTGCTGCCGTTGGCCGACGCCCTGGCCGCCGGTGGCCTCACGGCGCTGGAAGTGACCCTGCGTTCGCAGTTCGGCCTCAAGGCCATCCAGATCCTGCGCGAAAAGCGTCCGGAGCTGGTGACCGGTGCCGGTACGGTGCTTGATCGCAGCATGCTGGCCGCTGCCGAAGCCGCCGGTTCGCAATTCATCGTGACGCCGGGCATCACCCGTGACTTGCTCGAAGCCAGTGTCGCCAGCCCGATCCCGCTGTTGCCGGGCATCAGCAACGCCTCCGGCATCATGGAAGGCTATTGCCTGGGCTATCGCCGCTTCAAGCTGTTCCCGGCGGAAGTCAGCGGCGGCGTCGCAGCCATCAAAGCCCTGGGCGGCCCGTTCGGCGAAGTTAAATTCTGCCCGACCGGCGGCGTCAGCCCGGCCAACATCAAGAGCTACATGGCGTTGAAAAACGTGATGTGCGTGGGCGGTAGCTGGATGCTTGACCCCGAGTGGATCAAGAACGGCGACTGGGCCCGTATCCAGGAGTGCACCGCCGAGGCGTTGGCGCTGCTGGACTGATCTGATTTACCGGATATACCGGATTTACCAAACACTTCGTTGTGTGTTCTACGGCTTTACGGTGCGCTTGGTCGGTGCACCGTTTTTTTTTGCCTGGTGAAAATCCCCATGACTGTCGAAATGCTCTTTTTAGGATCGACATCACGCGATACATAGTTACCGCATCTCGCCGCACGTCCAGCGTTAATCTGCGTTCATCTTATGGAAGAGAGAACGTCATGGACGACAACACCTCGGCTGCACCCCCACTACCGGTTTATCAACTGTCACCCGAGCAGATCGCCGGTCCGTATTTTCGAAATCCAAAACTGATCAGGCGAAACGTCAGCGAAGGCATGGACGGCATTCCCTTGGTGCTGCGGCTCACGATCGTCGATGCCATGACCGGTCAACCGGTTACCGGGGCATTGGTCGATATCTGGCATTGCAATGCGCGCGGGGCGTATTCGGGCTGGAGCAAGGTCAACCCGGACAAGGAAGTCGATGTGGATGATATCGGGTCGATCCCGCGCACCGACGACGACACCTACCTGCGTGGTGGGCAATTCACCGACAAAATGGGCATCGTGCGGTTTACCACTATTTATCCGGGGTTCTATGCCGGCCGCGCTTTGCATATTCACGTCGCGGTACGCATCACAGCCGGTAATAACTATCTGGAAGAGCGGCACGTCGCCTGGGTCGGCCAGCTTTACTTTCCCGAGGTCGCATCAAGGTCGGTGCTCAATGCCCGTGAGTACAGCGGTCGAGCCGTCTCACCGCTGACCAATGCGCAGGATATGTTTTATCAGCGCATGGGCGGCGAGGCCTCGACCCTGAATATTCACACCATCGGTCGAGACTCGAATGAGGACGGCTTTTTCGGGCACATGACCATCGGTGTCGACACGTTTGCGGCGTCATCGCAAATCAAGCCCGAGGACTTTGATAAATACACTGTGTGACGTCAGCGCAATTCGTTCAACACCCGGGCCAGTACATCCATGTCCGCTGCCATGGTCGTGAGCCCCGGTGTGATGCGGATGCACGGGCCACACGCCGCGCCGCTGCGCGCCACGGTAAACAGGTTGTAGTCGTTGAGCAGGCGCTCGACCATCGCCTGTTGGTCGGCATGCCGGGTAAAGCGCATCGAGGTGATGCCGCAATACAGGCGCGGGTCATCCGGGGTCAGGACTTCGATCCCCGGTAACTCCCGAACGGCATCGACCCAGCGGTTGCGCAGGTAATTGAGCCGAGCGCCCTTGGCGACGGAACCGCCCATGGCCTGATGCTCTTCGAACACCAGCGGCAGGGTCAGCAGGGCCGGGATGTTCGGGGTGCTGTATGGCGTGCGGGCGCGAATGTCGGTGGCCGGGAAATGCATCTCGCCCATATCGGGATCAATGTCGACCAGGCGCTCGGGCGCGATGTAAATGAAGCCGAGAGTCAGCGGCGCACCGATCCATTTGTGCAGGTTGTAGCCGGCGAAGGCGATGCCCAGTTCATCGAGGTTGAACTCGATCTGGCCCAGAGCATGGGCGCCGTCAAGGATCACATCGATGCCATGCTCCTTGGCGGCAGCGGCGATCGCCTGCACCGGCATTACCAGACCGGTGCGATGGGTGACGTGGGTCAGGGCCATCAACTTCAGTCGCGGATAACGTGTGAAAGCTTCGCGGTACGTGGCCAGCAAGCTGTCGAAACTGGCGGGGCGACGGTGCTCGATCTCGATCACTTCCACGCCTCGATAGCGGGCCAGCCAACGCATTGCGCTCTTGACCGTGTCGTACTCCAGATCGCACAGCAGGACCTGATCGCCCGGTTCCAGGCGATTGTAGTTGCGGATCAGCGACTGCAAGCCGTCCGAGGCGTTGCGGGTGAAGGCGACGGCTTCGGCCGGGGCGCCGATCAGTTTGGCCAGCTGCGCGCGAATCTTGACGCTTTCGCCCTGTTCGAAGCGCTGGCGCACATGCACCGAGTTGCCGCGGTTGATGAGCTCGATGTTGCGTTGATACTCCTCGACCACGGTGCGTGACATGCGCCCGAAGTAACCGTTCTCCAGGTTCAGGGGGCCGGGTTCGACAGCGTAGCGGTCGGCAAAGGTCTGCCAAAAGGCTTCATCACGGGCACGGCGGGTGTTATCGGGCATGGGCGACTCGGTGCGATAGGGCGGTTCAGTGACGAGGGGCAGGTTTGCCGTGCTTGGCGCGCAGCGGTTCGAGCAGTTCCGACAGGCCGTTGTGGTCGATTTCCTGCATCAAGGCCAGCAACCCGCCCAGTTCCCCGTGAGGGAAACCTTCGCGAGCGAACCAGTTCAGGTACTGACCGGGCAGGTCGGCGATGATACGGCCCTTGTATTTGCCGAAGGGCATCTCGCGGGTAATCAGCAGTTCGAGCTTTTCGGGATTCATCATCAGTCGTCTTGATTTAGAACAGTCTGGAAAATACAGGCATTCTGCATGCAGGCCAATTGACAGATCATGCAAAAAAAGCGGATACAGATTTCGACTAAAGATTAAATCATTGAAATATAAGTAAAAAATTTCAATTCGAAGCTGGCATGCAGGGTGCAACGATTGATTGCATCTTTCATCAACCGCAAGGAATTGAAAAATGACCGACATTAATAAAGAAGCGATCTCTGTACTCAACGACCTGATTGAAACCTGTAAAGACGGTCAGGAAGGGTTCAAGACTTGCGCTGAAGACATCAAGAATCCCGAACTCAAAAACCTGTTCATTCAGCGCTCCGCCGACTGCGCCTCTGCCGCTGCCGAACTGCAGGCCACTGTGCGTTCCCTGGGCGGTGATCCGGAAACCTCCACCAGTGTCAGCGGCGATCTGCACCGTCGTTGGGTGGATGTGAAGTCGATGTTCACCGGCAAGGATGAAGAGGCGGTGCTGAACGAAGCCGAACGCGGTGAAGACCATGCGAAGAAGGCTTACAAGGACGCATTGGATAAAATCAACAAGTACAACCTGGTGGGCATTCGTGACATCGTTGAACGCCAGTATCACGGCGTGCAACGCAACCACGATCAGGTCAAAGCCCTGCGCAACCAGGCTCGCGCACGCTCGTAAGCGTTCGTTACCCATCAAAAACGCCAGCCAGTCTGGCGTTTTTTTGTGTTCGAGATTGTAGGAGAACGAAACGCTGCATTCACCGTGGCGAGGGGGGCTTTTTGTGGCGAGGGAGCTTGCTCCCGCTGGGGTGCGCAGCGCCCCCAATCGGGCACCTCGATTCACCTGTTCCGGCGCGGAGCAGCTTTTACGACTGCTGCGCAGCCGAACGGGAGCAAGCTCCCTCGCCACAGAAGCCCATCCAGGCCACGGATGAGTGATGAATCAGCCGATGCTGATCGCCGGCAACGTCGGCAATGTCACGGTCTGCTGTTTACGCGGCGCCAGAATCTCCGCCTCGCCATCCACTACCAGTTCATCACGCTGATTGAACACTCGGGTGGCGATCCGCACACGAAACTTCGGCATTTTCTCGAGAATTTCCAGGCGCACCGTCAGCGTGTCGCCAATCTTCACCGGCTTCTGAAAGCTCATCGTCTGACCGATATAAATAGTCCCCGGCCCAGGCAGCTCGCAAGCCACCGCCGCACTGATCAACGCGCCGCTGAACATGCCGTGGGCGATACGTTCCTTGAACATGGAGGCAGCGGCGAATTCGGCGTCCAGGTGCACCGGGTTGTGGTCGCCGGACATCGCGGCGAACAACTGAATGTCGCGTTCTTCGACGGTTTTGCTGTAGCTGGCGGTCTGGCCGACTTCGAGGGCTTCGTAAGGGGTGTTGGTAACCTGGGTCATCTGTCTCGATTCCTGTGACGAATTAAATGAATCCACAAAAAAACTATTCGGCTCTGGGTGGCCGGCGGTTGCTCAAGGCCTGGGCGATCCAGTTCAGCACGTCGGCAGTCACTTCATCGCGATTGCTCTCATTGAACAGTTCGTGCCGGGCCTGCGGGTAAATATTCAAGTGCAGGCTCTGGCAGCCAGCGTCGCGCAGGGCGTGGGCCAGATCTTTCAGACGTTTGCCTTCGCTCACCGGATCACATTCGCCGCCAATTACCAGCAGCGGCAGGCCCGGATCGATCTGGGCGAGATTGGACGCTTTGCTGATTTGCTGCAAGCCGCCGAGCAAATCGATCCATAGCTGATTGGTGCAGCGAAAGCCGCAGAGCGGGTCGTTGGCGTACTTGTCGACCTCGGCCGGGTCGCGGCTCAGCCAGTCAAACGAGGTGCGAGCTGGTTTGAACTTCTTGTTGAACGAGCCGAACGACAGCCATTCGATCAATGCACTGCGACCCTTGGGGCCCTGGCGCAGGCGTTCGAGACGAGCAATTTGGCGCGCTGCGCGATAGAGCGCCACGGGCTGGAAGTTCGAGCCGCTGAGAATCGCCCCGTGCAGGCTGGCGCTGTGGTGCAGCAAGTAAGCCTGGGCGATGTAGCTGCCCATGCTGTGGCCCAACAGCACGATTGGCACGCCGGGATGCTGTTGGCCGATATGTTGGTTGAGGCAGGCGAGGTCACCGACCACTTTGCCCCAGCCATCGCTGTCGGCGAAGTGGCCCAGGGTGCCGTTTTCAGCGGTTTTGCCATGTCCACGCAGGTCCGGTGCGTAAACACCGTAGCCCTGTTCGCAGAGCTTTTCTGCCAGGCGAGCGTAGCGACCGCTGTGTTCCGCCATGCCATGGGCCAGCAGGATCACGGCTTTGAGCGGTGCAGTCGGCAGCCACTGGTTGACGAAGAGGCGGCTGCGGTCGCTCGCGGTCAGCCAGAAAGTGTCATGGATCATGGCGATTCCTTTGCATGGGACTGCATGCGGCATGGGCGTCGTTGCATTGTATAGCGCATCCCGCGCGCGCCGTCTGATCAGGCAGCGCCGGGGCAGCAAGATTCACGGGATCAATGAGGACTGTGCGCATATTTGCCTGATTCACCATAGCTGCTAGTGTCCGGGAAGCACCGCTTTTCAGAAGTGATAGAAAAAGCGGCCCCGGATAGATTCAGGTAATGAGGACAAGAACAATGCAACCTGATTTCTGGAATGACAAACGCCCGGCCGGCGTGCCCCTGGATATCGACCTTGGGGCCTATAAGTCGGTGATCGAGGTGTTCGAGCGTTCCTGCAAGAAATTTGCTGACCGCCCGGCATTCAGCAACATGGGCGTGACCCTGACCTACGCTGAACTGGAACGTTACAGCGCTGCGTTCGCCGGTTACCTGCAAGCCCACACCGACCTGGTGCCGGGGGATCGCATCGCGGTGCAGATGCCCAACGTCCTGCATTACCCGATTGCCGTGTTTGGCGCCCTGCGTGCCGGGCTGATCGTGGTCAACACCAACCCGCTGTACACCGCGCGGGAGATGCGTCATCAGTTCAAGGACTCCGGTGCCCGGGCGCTGGTGTACCTGAACGTGTTTGGACAGAAGGTCCAGGAAGTGTTGCCCGACACTGACATCCAATACCTGATCGAAGCGAAGATGGGCGACCTGATGCCCACCGCCAAGGGCTGGCTGATCAATACCGTGGTCGCCAAGGTCAAGAAAATGGTCCCGGACTATTCATTGCCCCGGGCCATCTCCTTCAAGAGCGCGCTACGTCTGGGCCGGGGCCTGGGCATCAAACCACTGAATGTCGGTCTCGACGACATTGCCGTATTGCAATACACCGGCGGCACCACCGGGCTGGCCAAGGGTGCGATGCTGACCCACGGCAACCTGGTGGCGAACATGCAGCAGGCGCGGGCATGCCTCAGTCAACTGGGTGCCGACGGTCAGCCGCTGCTGCGCGAAGGCCAGGAAGTGATGATTGCGCCGCTGCCGCTGTACCACATCTATGCCTTCACGGCGAACTGCATGTGCATGATGGTGACCGGCAACCACAACGTGCTGATCACCAATCCACGGGACATCAAGGGCTTCATCAAGGAGCTGAAGAACTGGCGGTTCTCGGCGCTGCTTGGGCTCAACACGCTGTTCGTCGCGCTGATGGACCATCCCGACTTCAAGACCCTGGATTGCTCCAGTCTCAAACTCACCAACTCCGGCGGCACGGCGCTGGTCAAGGCCACCGCCGAGCGCTGGGAACAGCTCACCGGTTGCCGGATCACCGAAGGTTACGGCCTGACCGAAACCTCGCCGGTGGCCTGCACCAACCCTTACGGCGACAAATCGCGCATCGGCACGGTCGGCCTGCCGGTACCGGGCACGACCCTGAAAGTGATCAACGACGAAGGCGTCGAGCAGCCGTTGGGCGAACGTGGCGAACTGTGCATCAAGGGCCCGCAGATCATGAAGGGCTACTGGCAGAAACCCGAAGCCACCGCCGAAGTGCTGGATGCCGACGGCTGGTTCAAGTCGGGCGACATCGGGGTGATCGACCCGGATGGTTTCGTGCGTATTGTCGATCGTAAGAAAGACATGATCATCGTCTCGGGCTTCAACGTGTACCCGAACGAGATCGAAGACGTGGTGATGGCCCACCCGAAAGTCGCCAACTGTGCGGTGATCGGCGTGCCGGACGAGCGTTCGGGGGAGGCGGTGAAACTGTTTGTGGTGGCCCGTGAGTCGGGGGTCAGCCTTGAAGAGCTGAAGGCTTACTGCAAGGAAAACTTCACGGCGTACAAAGTGCCCAAGCACATCGTGTTGCGTGAGTCGTTGCCGATGACGCCGGTGGGCAAGATTTTGCGGCGGGAGTTGCGGGATATCGCATAAACGGTCGTAGACCGAGGTGATGCCAAAAGATCGCAGCCTTCGGCAGCTCCTGAGGGGATCGCATTCCTCTGTAGGCGCTGCCGAAGGCTGCGATCTTTTGCGTTGAAAGCCGCGAATTCAGCGGCTTTCAGGGAGGTATAGGATTTTTGCTCTAAAATGACTGCTTGGCATTCTTGAGTCACAAAAGTGACTGTAGAGGCCTATTTAGGCTCTAGTCGGCCCTTGGCAAAGCTGCTACTCTCGGCGCGCTTTGTGACTTCTCGGCCTATGTAAAGCCAGATTCACCAATAGACAAACACCAATAATAATCGCATCAAATGCGGTGTTGAATTCGCGTTGCTGAGGAGTGGGCTTCCATGATCGAAGACTTTTGGAAGGATAAGTACCCAGCTGGAATTGCTGCCGAGATCAATCCAGACGAGTACCCGAATATTCAGGCAGTGTTGAAGCAATCCTGCCAACGCTTCGCTGACAAACCGGCATTCAGCAACCTGGGCAAGACAATCACCTACGGTGAGCTGTACGAATTGTCCGGTGCCTTTGCCGCTTACCTGCAACAGCATACCGATTTGCAGCCGGGCGATCGAATCGCCGTGCAATTGCCCAACGTGTTGCAGTACCCGGTCGCCGTCTTCGGTGCCATCCGCGCCGGGCTGATCGTGGTCAACACCAACCCGCTGTACACCGCGCGGGAAATGGAACACCAATTCAACGACTCCGGTGCCAAAGCCCTGGTCTGCCTGGCCAACATGGCGCATCTGGCACAGACCGTCGTGCCGAAAACCGGCGTCAAGCACGTGATCGTCACTGAAGTGGCCGACCTGCTGCCGCCGCTCA
The DNA here is from genome assembly GCF_056396925.1 of Pseudomonas sp. 05N433. Classification (NCBI taxonomy): domain Bacteria; kingdom Pseudomonadati; phylum Pseudomonadota; class Gammaproteobacteria; order Pseudomonadales; family Pseudomonadaceae; genus Pseudomonas; species Pseudomonas sp. 05N433. The sequence goes on from NZ_JBFTML010000036.1 coordinate 17,003, forward strand.
AGCGTCTGCTGATCAACAGCGTGATCAAGTACGTGAAGAAGATGGTCCCGGCGTATCACTTGCCCAAGGCCATCAAATTCAACGACGTGTTGAGCAAAGGCCATGGCCAGCCAGTGGTTGAAGCCAACCCGGCCAGCAGCGACGTGGCGGTGCTGCAATACACCGGCGGCACCACCGGCGTGGCCAAGGGCGCGATGCTGACCCACCGCAACCTGGTGGCCAACATGCTGCAGTGCAAGGCGCTGATGGGCTCCAACCTCAACGAAGGTTGCGAGATCCTGATCACGCCGCTGCCGCTGTACCACATCTATGCCTTCACCTTTCATTGCATGGCGATGATGCTGATCGGCAACCACAACATCCTGATCAGCAACCCGCGCGACTTGCCGGCGATGGTCAAGGAACTGTCGAAGTGGAAGTTCAGCGGTTTCGTCGGCTTGAACACATTGTTCGTCGCGTTGTGCAACAACGAAGCGTTCCGCAAGCTGGATTTCTCGAACCTGAAAATCACCTTGTCCGGCGGCATGGCCTTGCAACTGGCCGCGGCTGAACGTTGGAAAGCGGTCACCGGCTGCCCGATCTGCGAAGGTTACGGCATGACCGAAACCAGCCCGGTGGCCACGGTGAACCCGAGCCAGAACATCCAGATCGGCACCATCGGTATTCCGGTGCCGTCGACCCGGTGCAAAGTCATCGACGATGCCGGCGTTGAGCAGCCGTTGGGCGGCATCGGTGAACTGTGTGTGAAAGGTCCGCAAGTCATGAAGGGCTACTGGCAGCGTCAGGAAGCCACCGATGAAATACTCGACAGCGAAGGCTGGTTGAAGACCGGTGATATCGCTCTGATTCAGCCCGATGGCTACATGCGCATTGTCGATCGCAAGAAAGACATGATCCTGGTCTCCGGTTTCAACGTGTACCCCAACGAACTGGAAGACGTGCTGGCGACCCTGCCGGGCGTACTGCAATGCGCGGCCATCGGCGTGCCGGACGAGAAGTCGGGGGAGGCGATCAAGATCTTCATCGTTGCCAAACCGGGCGTGACCCTGACCAAGGAACAGGTGATGGAGCACATGCGCGCCAACGTCACCGGCTACAAGGTGCCCAAAGCCGTGGAGTTCCGCGACGCGCTGCCAACCACCAACGTCGGCAAGATCCTGCGCCGCGAGTTGCGCGACGAAGAGCTGAAAAAGCTGGGCGTGAAGAAAGTCAGCGCCTGATCAAACAAAAGCCCCGCAGATGCGGGGCTTTTTGTTTAAAGCGGTATCAAAAGCGCTTTTGTGGCGAGGGAGCTTGCTCCCGCTCGGCTGCGCAGCAGTCGCAAAAGCAGCCAGCGGCCTGATCAGGTGAATCGAGGTACCTGATTTAGGGGCGTTACGCACTCCAGCGGGAGCAAGCGCCCTCGCCACAGGGGACTCTTTGATGGCTTGAGAGGATTACTGGCGGAACTGCGCGAAATTGACGTTGGTGCCCGCCGGACGCATGTCCTGCAGGTACGAGTCCTTGTCGGCGCTCAGTTCCAGGCTCAGGGCGGCCTTGCGTTTACCCTGGTTGCGCACCACCAGGCCTTCGAGCTTCTCGCGCAGGAACACCGTCGGCACTTTCAGGTGCAGCAGTTCGTCGGTATCCGGGGTGTGCATCAGCAAGTGAATCCATTCGTACTGACCAATGGCCAGCCGCGCGACCGGGATATCGAACCAGAAAATGTTGCGGTTACGGTTCAATTCGGTGAAATGGCAGTTGTTGACGCCAAGCACGGCACCGCCAAGTTCCTGGTTTCTGCGGGCAATGGCCTGCTTTTTATCGAGTTTCATAACGTTCCTACGGGATTGGATCTTCAGCGCCATGGCCTGAATACGTTGCGCATTCTCGGGGCAAAGACTGCAAACATAAAGCCTAACCTGCCTTGCGCGATGAAATGTTCTGTTGGGAAATAAATGAAACTCCGCGCAAAGGCTTTCGGTCCACTCTTATGTAACGACTTTCCCCGTTGAAATGTTCTCAGGAGACATACCATGAGCAGCACTGGCGATAAAGTTAAAGGCATGGCAAACGAAGCGGTCGGCAACGTCAAGCAAGGCGTCGGCAAGGCCACCGGTAATGACAAAATGCGCGCCGAAGGCGTCAGGCAGGAACAGAAAGGCGAAGCCCAGCAAGCGATCGGTAAGGTCAAGGATGCTCTTAAAAAAGGTATCGACAAGGCGTAACCCGGCCKTTGACGAGTAACACAAACGGCCATCCGCGGATGGCCGTTTTTGTGTCAGCTTGAACTTGAGCAAGGAAATTGTTTCAAAGTCGCCAAGTAGGCTACTTTGTTGTAGAAAACGGCCCCTGAGTCGCCATGACTTCAACTTTTTTGCGGCGAGACGCTAATGTTTTTCCCGACCATGAAAGGTCTGCCCCTGCATCGCGTGATGATGCGCACGGTCACCGAGTTCGTCGCCGACGAGATGTCGACCTATGCCTCGGCGCTCGCCTATCAGATGCTGTTCTCGCTGTTCCCTTTCATCCTGTTCCTGATCGCCCTGATCGGCTTCCTGCACTTGCCGGACTTCTTCTCCTGGCTGCGCCTGCAATCGGAACTGGTGCTGCCGCCCCAGGCGCTGGAGCAGGTGAACCCGGTGATAGACCAGCTCCAGCAATCCAAGGGTGGTTTGCTCTCGGTGGGTATTGTGATCGCCCTGTGGACCGCGTCCGCTGGTGTGCGGCTGATGATGAGTGCGATGAACGCCGCGTACGACGTGGTTGAAGGCCGTCCGGTGTGGAAGCGTTTTCCTCTGTCGATTTTCTACACCATCGGCATTGCCGGCATGCTGCTGGCCGCCGCTGCGCTGATGGTGCTCGGGCCGCAGGTGATGGCCTGGATCGCTTCGCAAGTGGGCCTTGAAGATTTCATTGTGACCGTCTGGACCATCGCGCGCTGGCCGGTGATCGTGATTCTGTTGATGATGGCGGTGGCGCTGATTTACTACGTCATGCCCGACGTCAAACAAGAGTTTCGCTTCATCACCCCGGGTGCGGTGTTGTCCGTGGTGGTCTGGATCGTCGCTTCGCTGGGCTTCGGTCTGTACGTCAAAACCTTCGCCAACTACAACGCCATGTATGGCAGTATCGGCGCGATCATCGTGTTGTTGCTGTACTTCTATATTTCCGCCGCGGTGCTGCTGCTCGGTGCGGAAATGAACGCGGTGATCGAGCACATGTCATCCGAAGGCAAGAAACCCGGTGAAAAGGTGCACGAAGAACCCAAACAGCATGTCTCAGGACTGGGGCGAGATCACTCAATCCAGCCGACCACCGACGAAGTCATAAAATGATCCGTGAAATTCTGAAAATGGGCGATGAACGCCTGCTGCGCATCGCTCCGCCGGTGCCGGCGGAAATGTTCGACAGCCCCGAATTGTGGCAACTGATCGATGACATGTTCCAGACCATGGAAAGCGTCGGCGGGGTCGGCCTGGCCGCGCCGCAGATCGGTGTCGACCTGCAACTGGTGATCTTCGGTTTCGAGCACAGCGAGCGCTATCCGGACGCCGAAGCGGTGCCGCAGACAATTCTGATCAATCCGCTGATCACGCCCTTGAGCCCGACCCTCGAAGAGGGTTTCGAAGGCTGCCTGTCGGTGCCGGGCCTGCGCGGGGCGGTGGATCGCTATCAGCAGATTCGCTATGAAGGCTTTGATCCCAAGGGCGAGCCGATCGTGCGCATTGCCTCGGGATTTCATGCACGGGTGGTGCAGCATGAATGCGATCACCTGATCGGCCGGTTATACCCCTCGCGCATCACAGACTTCAGCAAGTTCGGGTTTACCGAAGTGATGTTCCCGGACCTTGATCCTGCGGCGGACGATTGAATCGCTAAAGGATCGCTGTTCATGCCGAACCTGGTTGCAAACCCATGGCAATCATCGGTTTGCTGCGCGCATAACGGCTCAACCGTTCGGCCAGGGCGTAGGGCAGGGGCGGGTCGAAGGTAAAACCACGACGCTCATAAAAGCCACGCAAATCCGGATGGCAGAACAGCCAGACCGGCTCTTCAAGGTGCTTGACGGCGTGGGCGATCAACGTCGCGGCGATTCCTTGTTCGCGACAGCTCGGGTCGACAAACAGCCCGGTCAGCCAATGCCCGCCGGCCACCGGCCGCAAACACAGCGCCGCGATGATCTCTTCACGTCTTGCGACCCACAATTGAGCGTCTCGCACCGCTTTCATCGACGATTGGTGGGCGCGGTAAAACTTGTTCATCAACGGCCATAATGGCTCGTCGAGCAAGGTGTACTGGGTGTTGGGCATGGGCTCGGACAGTCGGTGGGCAGGGCACAGATTATAAAAGAACACGCGCGCCGGGATAGGTGTATACCTGATCTCACATCCCCTGTTAGTGGAGTACGCATCATGTCCAAAGGTATGGAATCAAAGAAAGCCGCGAAGAAAAAACCGGCGAAAACCGCAATTGAAAAACGCGCGGACAAGAAAGCCAAGAAGGTGAATGTGTTCGGCCACTGATCCCGCGTCCATGGAGCCCGAGTCCTCGGGCTCCTGTTTTTTGCGTCTATCGAAATAACCAAACAATCTGCAAGAAATCCCGGCGCCGTTGCACAGAGGGGGATTGGTTCCCGTTCTGAGCAAAGCCATGCCCCATTACTTTGACGCTGCCCATCGTGAAGAAATCGAAACCCTGCGCCAACGTTTCACCGCTCGCACCGAGTGGCCGACCTGGCTGTTGCTGATCGGCGTTTACGTCGGCTGGTTCAGTATTGTGCTGGGCAGTGCCCGGTTGGGGCTCTGGTGGAGCACGTTGTTGCTGATTCCACTGCTGGTGTTGTGGTTGTCGGTGCAGCACGAATTGCTGCACGGTCATCCCACCCGTTGGCCAATGCTGAATAAAGTCCTCGGTTATGCGCCGTTTGCGGTCTGGTATCCCTACACCTTGTACCGCGACAGCCATTTGCTGCATCACCGCGACGAAGACCTGACCATCCCAGGTAGCGACCCGGAAAGCCGCTACCTGAGCGCTGAACAGTGGCAGCGCAGTTCGCTGTTCGAACAGGGCCTGCACTGGCTGAACAAAACCGTGCTGGGGCGCTTGGTCCTCGGTGCGCCACTGGCCTTGCTGGCGCTGGTGCGGGAGGAGCTGCAACGGCTGAAAACGGGTGAGCGCCAAGCCTGGTTGATGTGGCTGAGCCATGGTGCGCTGACGCTGCTGATGCTGGCGTTCATCGCGCGCTACAGCGTGCTGCCGGTCTGGTATTACCTGTTGCTGATCAGCGTGCCGGCGCTGTCGATTGCAATGATTCGCTCCTACTATGAACACCGTCCGCATGCGCAACCGGAGCAACGCACCGTCATCAATGAAGCGGGGTGGCCGTGGCGCTGGTTGTTCCTGAATCTCAATCTGCACCTGGTGCACCACGATTTGCCGGGGCTGCCCTGGTACGACTTGCCACGGGTGTACCGCGCGCGTCGCGATCAATGGCTGGCGCGCAGTGGCGGGTTTCTGGTGCGGGGTTATGGCCAGTGGGTGCGTTGGCACGGGGTGAGGGCGATTGACAGTCCGCGGCATCCGTTTCATTGATTTTCACTGGTGAAGAAATATTCGATGACACAACACCTCGCTGAATTACTGATGTACGTCGCTCCCGAGCCGATCCACCAAGCCAACGAGCGTTGGCTGTCGCAGATACTCGAACAGCTCGGCAGCACCCGCCTTGATGCCGAAGAACTGTCGCTGATGGACCTTTGGCTATCCCCGCACCTGCTGCTGACCCAAACCTGTGGTTACCCGTTGATGACAGCCTTGCGCGGTCGCGTCCGGGTCATTGGTCGTCCTCGTTATGAACTGCCGGACAGCAGCGGCGGCAACCATTGCAGCCTGTTGCTGACTCGCGCCGATGATCCTCGAAGAACCTTGTCGGCCTTGCGCGGCAGTCGCGGCGTGATCAACGGCGAAGACTCCAACAGTGGCATGAACCTGTTGCGTCACCGACTGGCGCCGTTGCACCGCGACGGGCAGTTTTTTGCCCGTGTCGCCATCAGCGGCAGCCACCGCGAAAGCCTGCGCTGGCTGCGTGACGACCTGGCGGACCTGGCCGCCATCGACAGCGTGACCTTCGCCTATCTGGCGCAGCACGCCCAGGCAGAAGTCGCTGGCTTGAGAATATTGGCGCGCACCGCGTTCAGTCCGACGTTGCCGTACATCGCGGCGGCTGACACCACTGATGTGCAGGCTGAACAGCTTCGACAGGTGATGAACCAGACATTGAAGGAACTGCCCGAGGTCGCCGAGACGTTGGGCCTGCAAGAAGTGTTGCCCGCCAGCGAGAGCGACTATCAGATTATTCTCGATTATCAGCGGGACGCCGAAGCGCTGGGGTATGGGCGGTTGCGATGAGGCTCATTCATGTAAATTCATTTATGGAATATAAAAATTCATTTTAAGTATTTTTAATGAATAAGGCTCCTTGCTAGGATCGCGCCACCGGATCACCGGACATTCAGCGACCCCTAACCCAAGGAGCCCCTATGTCCGGCGCCGACGTTTCCCATCGCAACGACGTGGGCGGATTGTTCCGCGCCCACTACACCTGGCTGTGCGCACGTCTGCGCCGATATCTGGGAGCCAGTCCCAGTGTCGAAGACATTGCCGCCGAAACCTTCGTGCAATTGCTCGAGTCGCCAGGCCTGACGCCGATTCGCGAACCCCGCGCCTTACTCACTACCATCGCCCAGCGATTGATTTATCAGCTGTGGCGCCATCGGGATCTGGAACGCCAACACCTCGAGCAGTTACTGCCGACTGATCCGATTGGCGGGCCATCGCCTGAAGACCTGGCGCAGTTCTCCCAGACCCTGAAGCACCTGGATCGAACCCTCGACCGCCTGCCGAGCCAGGTCAGGGCAACGTTTCTGCTGTCGCGAGTCGACGGCCTGACCTACCCACAAATTGCCGCCGAACTGGGCATTTCCCAGCGTTCGGTCAGCGTTTACATGACCCGTTCCCAGGCTCTGTGCGCACTGCTCAGCGCCAACGAACCCTTGAACCGAACGTCCTTGAACCGAACACCCCAGACCCGGAGGTCCGCATGAGATCGATCAAAACCCTGCTCGGCAGTTCGCTGCTGGCCCTGAGCCTTGTGGCTGGCCATGTTCCCGCCGCAGAAAAAGCCACACCCATCCATTTCGGCGACATCACCTGGGAAAGCGGCAGCCTGATCACCGAGATCCTGCGGCTGATCGTCGAGAAAGGTTATGGCTACCCAACCGACACCTTGCCCGGCAGCACCGTCAGCCTCGAAGCCGCGTTGGCCAAGAACGACATCCAGGTGATCGGCGAAGAGTGGGCCGGGCGCAGTCCGGCCTGGGTCAAGGCGGCATCGGAGGGCAAAGTGTTTGGTTTGGGCGATACCGTCAAAGGCGCCACCGAAGGCTGGTGGGTGCCGGAATACGTGATCAAGGGCGACCCGGAACGCGGCATTAAACCCTTGGCGCCGGAGCTGAAATCCGTCGCCGACCTGGCCCGCTACAAGGACGTATTCCGCGACCCCGAAGACCCAAGCCGCGGACGCTTCCTCAACAGCCCGACCGGCTGGACGTCGGAGATCGTCAACAGCCAGAAACTCAAGGCCTATGACCTGACCGCCAGCTACGTGAACTTCCGCACCGGTTCCGGCGCTGCGCTGGATGCCGAGGTCGCTTCATCGATCCGCCGGGGCAAACCGGTGCTGTTCTACTACTGGTCGCCGACGCCACTGTTGGGCCGCTTCAAATTGGTGAAACTCGAAGAGCCACCGTTCGACGCGCAAGCCTGGAAAACCCTGGCCGATGCCAACAATCCGAACCCCAAGGGCACGCGTTCGATGCCGGCCAGCCTGGCCATCGGCGTGTCGGCACCGTTCAAGGCGCAGTACCCGGACCTGGTGGCGTTCTTCGAAAAGGTCGAATTGCCGATCGATCTGCTCAACCAGACCCTGGGGCAGATGAGCGAAAAACGCCAGCAACCGCGTCAGGTCGCCGAAGCGTTTTTGCGCGATCAGCCGCAAGTGTGGAAGGGCTGGGTGCCGGGTGAGGTGGCGAGCAAAGTGAGTGCGAGTTTGTAGTTCAGCGGTGTTTGATAGATAGCTATCGCGGGCTTGCCCGCGAAGCGATCTAAAGCCTTACACCAACTCCGCCGCCAATGTCGCTTTCACGCTCGGCCGCTGATCAACCCGCGCCTGAAAGCGCGCCAACGCCGGCCAATCATCCAGATCAATCGCAAACAGCCGAGCCCAACGCAACACCGTAAACAGATACGCATCGGCAATGCTGAACCCGCCGGCCATCAAGTAGTCCTGCCGCTCCAGCGTCCGGCTCAACACGGCAAAGCGCTTGAACAGTTTCTCTTTGATGAGCGCCTTCACCTCGTCCGCAAACTGCGGATTGAACAGCCAACCCAGCCCGCCATGAATCTCGGTCGAAACGAAGTTCAGCCATTCCTGTAACCGCACCCGCTCGAACGTTCCGCTCGCCGGTGCCAGGTTTGCCTCCGGGTGCAGATCCGCCAGGTACTGCAGGATCGCCGGGCCTTCGGTCAGCACATCGCCGTTATCCAGCTGCAATGCCGCGACGTAGCCTTTGGGGTTAATGGCGAGGAAGTCATCGCCGGTGACGGTTTTCTTGCTGCTGTTGTCGACGCGGACCAACTCGAACGGCAGCTCCAGTTCGCGCAGCACAATGTGCGGCGCCAATGAGCAGGCTTGCGGGATGTAATACAACTTCATGGGCAGGGCTCTGGTTGCGGATTTGCGCCAGTGTCATAGTGCGCGGCACCCTCGGTAAAATTAATCTTTCAGAAAACTGCCATAAGGAAAGCTACTGCCATGATGAACCTGATGCATTGGCGAATGGTGGTGGCGGTGGCCGATACCGGCAACATTACCCGCGCCGCTGAACGGGTCGGCATAACCCAATCCGGTGCCAGCCAGGCACTGGCCTTGATTGAAGAAACCCTGGGCGTTCAGCTGTTCAGCCGGGAAAACCGCCAGACCTTGCCGACCGCCATCGGCTTGCCTGTGATCGAACAGGCACGAACCATGCTCGGTGCCCTGGAAAACATCCGCAGCACCGTCGACGCCGCTAAAGGCATCCAGCGCGGGACGATTCGTCTGGCCAGTTTCCCTATGGTGCTGACGACGTTCCTGCCGCCACTGTTGCGCCAGTTCAATCGGCTGTATCCCGGCATTCAAGTGGTGGCGCTAGAGGTCAGCGACGATGAAGTGGAAACGTTGCTCAGTGCCGGGTTGGTGGATGTCGGTGTGGCGTTGAACCCGGCACCTGCGCGCAATGCCGGGCGTTTGGGGCGTGATGCCTGGGTGGCGGTTCTGCCCGGTGGCCATCCTTTGGCGCGCCGCTCGAATGAAGAGGGCGTCTCACTGGCGGAACTGGCGGAGCAACCCTTTGTGCTGGCCACGGGCGGGTGTTCGACCAATGCCCGCAGCCTGGCGGCTGATGCCGGGTTGCAACTGCTGGATGTGCGGGCCGAGGTGCGTGAGTGGAGCAGTGCGTTCACCCTGGTGCGGGAAAACATCGGCGTGACCGTGGTGCCGGAAATGACCCTGCCGACTCATCGCCAAGGCTTGCGGATAGTGCCGGTGACGCCGCGCATCGACCGGGAGTTTGCCTTGGTGGTCGCGCCCGACAAAGAACCTTCGGCGGCGGTGCGGGCGCTGCTGAGGATGCTCGCAGAACATCAGTTATCGGCTGATTCGTCCGGGAACTGAAAAGGAGGGCGATCAACCCTTGCCGCCGAGCGGCAGAGGTCGACCGACCTCAGGCTACAGCGCAAGAACCACGTTGCCCGGATTCTGGAGACGCACCGTCAAGGAAACCCAATGGGAATGTCGAACTCCTGAAATGCATCGTCCACCGGCCTATAACCCAACACCCGGGTAGTTTCACTGAGGTCCAGGCGTTTGAAACGGTTATTGGAGATACCGTGGGCGATCAGGTGTTGCACACCTTCGACCTCCACAGAGAGTTGCAGCAACTGCACTGCATCACGAGGGCTGAGCCATGCACTCAGGTCGCGAGCGTTGGTCAATTCGTGACGGTCCGCAAACTCGAAAGCGCCGATGCGTATGGCAATGCTCGAGAGGTTGTGTTTGGCAGCGTAGAACGCACACAAGGCTTCGCCATAACACTTGCTGACGCCATACAGATTGGCCGGCATCACCTGCATGCCCGGTGTGATCTGCCGGTCCACCGGATAGCCCTCGATGGTCTGCGCGCTGCTGGCGAACACCAATCGTTTACAACCCGCAGCCACGGCGGCTTCGAACAGGTAAGTGGTGGCCAGAATATTGTTGGGCAGTAACTCATCGAAAGAGGCGGTGGCGTGAGGGATGCCGGCCAGATGCACAATGACGTCGATGCCTTTCAGCACTTCGCTTATGGCGGTGAGGTCGGACAGGTCCAGGCGTACAAAGCGATGCGGTGCTTCGACATTGAAGTCGGGCTCGATGCGATCCGTCAGCACGAAGGTGTAGCGGTCCTGCGAAGCTTCAAAAAAGGTTTTGCCGATTCTGCCGCAGGCGCCGGTCAGCAGTACGTTGAGTCCGTTCATGGGGTTCTCTTTTTATGGAAGGGCAGAGGGAGCGGGTTTGGCGTTATGGCACGCCGTTGCAGGCGTGTTCCATGAACCCCGGTCGCAATGCCAGTCGTTGGCAATACGCGTCGACGGCGGGATAGTCCGGGCGTTCCATCGGGGTCATCCGCCAGCGGTTGACCGACAAGCCGATGAGGATATCGGCCAGGGTGAACCGAGGTCCGGCGACATACGCTCCGGTCGACGCGAGTTGCTGTTCGAGGATGCCCATTTTCGCGTTCCAGCCGCGAACGCCATCGGCGATCCGCTGCGGATCCTGGAAGTTCGGCAATTGCCGCACCAGCGCAAAAAAGGCGTAGCCCCAGGACGGATTGAGTTCGGTGGCTTGCCAGTCCATCCACTGTTCCACGCGAGCGCGCGCCGCCGGCTCGATGGGCAACAGATCGGTGTTTTGGTATTTGCCGGCCAGATAGCGGCAGATGGTGTTGGACTCCCACAGCACGCCGGCTTCGTCGATGAGCACCGGCACCTGTGCGTTAGGGTTGAGCTGGAGAAACTCCGGACTCTGGGTCGAGGCAAAACCGCTGCCCCAGTCTTCCCGTTCGTAGGAAACGCCCAGTTCATCGCAGGCCCACAGGACCTTTCTGACGTTGATTGACGAGGCCCGACCCAAAATCTTCAGCGCATGTCCCATTGAGCTTCTCCGTTTGCTGTTACAGGTGCCGGGAATCTAGCACGAGCAAAGGGATGATTGCGTATCAGGTGCTCTCGCGCACCTTCAATTCAAACCCCATGTCTTGCACCGGTTTGGCCACCGAATTGCCGGCCATCAAGGTCAGCATCAACTCGGCCGAACGACGGCCAATGGCCTCTCGAGGCGTATTGATACTACTCAGGCGCGGCACCATGTGTTCGGACATGGGCAGGTCGTTGAAGCCAAGGATCGCCACCTGTTCGGGGATTTTGATGCCGCAGCGCAAGGCTTCGAGCAGTGCGCCCTGGGCCAGGTCGTCGTTACCGAAGAAGATCGCATCGAGGTCTGGATGCGCAGCCAGCAATTGCAGGAACAGTTCGCCACCGAGTCCGACCGATGAGGCCCGTGGCGTCAACACTTCCAGATCCGGGTCGTAGCGCCCGGCCTTTTGCAGCGCCCGACGGAAACCTTCGCCCCGCAGCAACGTACGCTGATCCAGCTGCGCTCCGATATAAGCCAGGCGTTTGCGACCGCGCGACAGCAAATGCTCGGCCGCCGTTTCGCCGGCGGCCAGCTGCGAAAAACCGACGCAATTGAGTCCCGCCGCACTGTCCAGTTCCATCATGTAGACGCAGGGAATGTTGCTGGCCTCGATCATCCGCCGCGAACTTTCGGTGCGGTCGAAACCGGTCAGCAGCAAGCCGCGCGGCTGATAAGCCATGTAGTTGCGCAGCAGGTTTTCTTCTTCATCGCGCGAGTAATGGAAGTTACCGATCAGCACTTCGAAGCCCTTTGGTCGCAAAACCTGATGAATGGCTTCCAGCGTGTCGATGAACAGCAGGTTGGATAATGACGGTACCAACACCACGACGGAATGGCTCTGCGCCGAGGCCAGCGCGCGGGCGGCGGGGTTGACCACGTAGTTCAACTCGAGGGCAGCCTTCTGGACTTTTTCCACCAGTTCGGTGGCCACCGTGCTGACGCCACGCAGGGCGCGGGAGGCTGTAATCGGGCTGACACCGGCCAGGCGCGCGACTTCGTTGAGGGTAGGACGGCCAGTGGTTCGTGTATTTTTATCGTTTTTAGGGGTATTCATCGGACGGCTTGCCAAACAAAATTCAAGGCACTAAGGTAGCGCTGTCTCGATGCAGCTGCAAATGCGTGAGCGGGGTTTGCCTGATCCTCGCTTTTCGGCATCGAGAACGAACATGCTGCAACCCACAAAAATGACAAGAAGGCGTCGGCAACATCTGCTTTTGCACTAGAGTTTTACGTAGCAAAGGTAGCGCTGTCTGCGCGCTGAGGTGTTACATGAATCATTCCATCACCGCCCTGGTCATCATGGGCGTTGCCGGTTGCGGCAAGACGTGTGTCAGCCAGGCCCTGTGCCAGCTCAGCGGCGCCACCGCCATTGAAGGCGACACTTTTCACCCTGCCGCCAATATCGAAAAGATGAGCGCGGGTATCCCCCTGAACGACGAAGACCGTGCCGGCTGGCTCGACAGCCTGTGCGATGAACTGCGCCGCGTCGACGCCCGTGGCGAGCGCCCGGTGCTGACCTGTTCGGCCCTCAAACACAGTTACCGCGAACGCTTGCGCAGTGCCTTGCCGGGCCTGGGCTTTGTGTTCCTTGAGTTGACCCCTGAAGTCGCCGCCGATCGTGTCTCCCATCGGCCGGGCCACTTCATGCCGTCGACCCTGATCGACAGCCAGTTCGCCACCCTTGAATCGCCCGTTGGTGAGCCCCTGACCCTGGCTCTGGATGCTTCAAGTTACAGCGTCGACGAATTGGCCGCTCAGGCCCACCGTTGGTGGCTCGATCACGGCCTGAAACTCGCCAGTTGAGTTTTGCTGCAAAAGATAGCGCTGTCCTGACGGCTTCTGATTAATCGCTTTAATAACAACAACAAACAGGAGACACCCCCCATGTTTGGCATGTCCCACGAGTCGTTTCTGCTGCTCGATGCAGTGGTCACGGTGATCGGCTTGATTGTCCTGATCACCAAGTTCAAGTTTCACCCGTTCATTGCATTGATCATCGCCGCCGCGTTCCTCGGGCTGACCTCCGGCATGCCGATCGGCACCATCATCAAGGCGTTCCAGGATGGTTTCGGCGGCGTTCTCGGTTTCGTCGGGATCATTCTGGCGCTGGGCACCATGCTCGGCAAAATGATGGCCGAGTCCGGCGGGGCGGATCAGATCGCCCAGACCCTGATTCGGGCCTTCGGCAAGGACAAGGTGCAGTGGGCCATGATGTTCGCGGCCTTCCTGGTCGGCATCCCGCTGTTCTTCGAAATCGGCTTCGTGCTGCTGATCCCGCTGGTGTTCATCGTCGCCCGTCGTACCGGCGTGTCGATCATCAAGATCGGTATCCCGCTGCTGGCCGGTCTGTCCGCCGTGCACGGTCTGGTTCCTCCGCACCCGGGTCCGCTGCTGGCGATCGGCGTGTTCGGTGCCGACATTGGTAAAACCATTCTCTACGGCCTGATCGTTGCGCTGCCGACTGCCATCATCGCCGGTCCGATCTACGGTACGTTCATTGCCAAGCACATTCCCGGTCATCCGAATCAGGAACTGGTGGACCAACTGGCGCGGGAGTCGGATTCCGCCGATCTGCCGAGCTTCGGCATTACCCTGGTCACCGTGCTGTCGCCCGTGTTCCTGATGCTGCTCAAGACCTTTGCCGATGTGGTGCTGCCGGATGGCAACTTCTTCCGCACCTTCATGGACCTGATCGGTCACCCGATCTCGGCCCTCCTGCTGGCATTGCTGCTGTCGCTGTACACCTTCGGCTACAAGCAGGGCATCGGTCCGCAACAGATGCTCAAATGGCTGGACTCGAGCCTTGCGCCGACTGCCGCGATCATCCTGATCATCGGTGCCGGTGGCGGCTTCAAGCAGATGCTGGTGACCAGCGGTGTAGGTGATGTGATCGGTCACATGGCGGTGGCGGCTCAGATCTCGCCGATCCTGCTGGCCTGGCTGGTAGCCGCGGTGATTCGCATCGCAACCGGTTCGGCAACCGTGGCGACCATCACTGGCGCCGGCATCGTGGTGCCGGTAGTGGGGATGATTCCGGGCGTGAACCGTGAGCTGCTGGTACTGGCCACCGGTGCCGGTTCGTTGATCCTGTCCCACGTCAACGACGCCGGTTTCTGGCTGGTGAAGCAGTACTTCAACATGACCGTGGCGGAAACCTTCAAGACCTGGACCGCGATGGAAACCATCCTGTCCGTGGTAGGCCTGGGCTTCATCCTGCTGTTGTCATTGTTCGTCTGACACGAACGGCCAACACAAAAAAACCGCAGCGATGCGGTTTTTTTGTGGGCGACTCCTACAGGGGGTTATTTGGTGACTAACCCATCCGCCCGAAACATCCCGCGAATTCCGCGTACGGCCTGACGAATCCGGTCCTGGTTTTCGATCAGCGCGAAGCGCACATGATCGTCCCCGTACTCACCAAACCCGACACCCGGCGAGACGCAAACCTTGGCCTCGGCCAGCAGTTTCTTGGCGAATTCCAGCGAGCCCAGGTGTGCATACGCCTCGGGAATCTTGGCCCAGACGTACATCGACGCCTTCGGGTTCTCGACCATCCAGCCCAATTCATGCAAGCCTTTGACCAGCACGTTGCGACGCTGGCGATACTGTTCGGCAATGTCGCGCACGCATTGCTGATCGCCTTCCAGCGCCGCGATGGCCGCGACCTGCAGCGGGGTGAAGGTGCCGTAGTCGTGGTAGCTCTTGATCCGCGCCAGAGCGTTGACCAGCTCCGGGTTACCGACCATGAAGCCGATGCGCCAGCCCGCCATGTTGTAGCTCTTGGACAGGGTGAAAAACTCCACCGCGATGTCCTTGGCGCCGGGCACTTGCATGATCGACGGGGCTTTCCAGCCGTCGTAGACGATGTCGGCGTAGGCCAGGTCGTGCACCACCAGAACGTCGTACTGTTTGGCGAGGGCGATCACCCGCTCGAAGAAGTCCAGCTCCACGCACTGGGCGGTGGGGTTGGACGGAAAGCCCAGGATCATCATTTTCGGTTTCGGGATCGAACCGCGAATCGCCCGTTCCAGCTCGGCGAAGAAATCCACGCCAGGGATCAGCGGCACCGACCGCACCTGGGCGCCGGCAATCACGGCACCGTAGATGTGAATCGGGTAGCTCGGGTTCGGCACCAGCACGGTGTCGCCCTGGTCGAGGGTGGCCAGCATCAAATGCGCCAGGCCTTCCTTGGAACCGATGGTGACGATGGCTTCGTTTTCCGGGTCGATATCAACCTGGTAGCGATCCTTGTACCAATTGGAAATCGCCCGGCGCAGGCGCGGAATCCCTTTGGACGTGGAGTAGCCGTGGGTGTCTTCGCGCTGGGCGACGGTGACCAGTTTTTCGACGATGTGCGGCGGCGTGGCGCCGTCGGGGTTGCCCATGCTCAAGTCGATGATGTCTTCGCCACGACGACGGGCGGCCATCTTCAGCTCGGCAGTGATGTTGAAAACGTAAGGGGGGAGTCGATCTATGCGCGCAAAGCGGCGCGGCGAACCTTGTTCGGCCATTGTTGCCTCGAATAACGTAAGCGCCCGGAACCGTCCGAGCGACGCTGGCCACTGCGGTGGCCTGTGGCGGAATGTAAGGGCAGGTATGGCAAACTGTCCAGCCTCTACGTAAACAATTTTTTCCGAAGGAAACGGGTTGATGGAATTTACCAGTGGCTTCCTGCTCAGCCTTTCGCTGTGCCTGGACATCGGCGTGGCCAATATCGCGATGATCACGCTGGCGATGCAGCGCGGCTATTTCCAGGGTTTTGCCCTGGGGCTGGGGACTTGCGTCGGCGACCTGATTTACGCAGTGCTGGCACTGGCCGGCATGACCGTATTGCTGCAATACGAAACCGTGCGTTGGGTGTTGTGGATCGGCGGGTCGGCGTTGCTGCTGTACTTCGCGGCGAAGATGATTCATTCGGCGATCTACCACAGTGCCGTGTTGGCCGAGACCGCCGACGTTGGCCACAACTCCCATCGCAAAGAGTTCTTGCGGGGGATTTTCCTCGCCATGTCGTCGCCCAGTGCGATTCTCTGGTTCGCCGCGGTGGGCGGCACCCTGATTGCCCGTTCCGGTGGCGGCGGCACCCTCAGCTCGGCGTTGTTTCTCGGTGGATTTCTCTGTGCGGGAATTCTCTGGTGCGTCACGCTGTGCTTTGCGGCGAGCCATGGCGGCAAGCTGCTCGGAGACAAACTGCTGCGTTATTCCTACATGGCATCGGCCGCGATCTTCTGCTATTTCGCGGTGTACGTGATTCTTTCGGGTTACAACGAGTTTGTCGGTGCGCCCACCGGCGGGCAGCTTCCGGGGCTCTGACTGGGCGAATCGGGTTTGGCTTCTATACTCCCAGCCGAACCCATCTTTTTCGTTCCCAGGAGTCGAGTCATGGATGAGCAAAAACGCGTCGAACCGGCAGAACCACGCTTCGAAAATGGGCACTTCATGCTCATAGCGGGGCTTGGCGGGCGATTTACCCAAGAGACGGCCGGCAAGATTCCCGAGCTCTGGGATAAATTCGTTCCCCACATCGGCAATGTTCCCGGGCAAAAGGGCGAAGTGACCTACGGCGTTTGCTGCAACCCGGACGGCAAGGGCGGTTTCGAATACATCGCCGGTGTCGAGATCAGCAAGCTCGACGACCTGCCCGAGAAATACCGCTGGGTCGAGATTCAGCCCCAGTATTACGCGGTGTTCGAGCACAAGGGCTCGCTGGATACCTTGCCCCAGACCTTTCAGTACGTCTGGAACACCTGGTTGCCGCAGTCCGGTCACGAGGCAGCGGATGCCCCGGAGTTCGAACGCTACAGCGAAGACTTCAACCCGAAGCTCAATACCGGCGTGCTGGAAATCTGGCTGCCGATCAAGTCCTGATCGCACCTGCAGAGGCGGCTCGACCCGCCGCCTCTGAATGTCCTGCGGGCACTATTTTCCCTTGTTCACCCGTCGCGCCCGCAACAGGTCGATCGCCAAAGAAACGAAGCCGAACGTGCTGATGCCCAACAGCATAAGAAGACCGATTTGGACGCTGCTCATGGTGTGTTCCCCTCATGGTGACTAGAGACAGGCAACACAAATAGCCCCGGGCGACGCGCAATGAAAGTGCCTATACGAAGGCTTTACGGCACTTGTCGTGATCGATATGAACACCTTATTAATTTATGATCCCAGCCTTTCCCCCGCCGATTCCGAGCTGCCATGAACACCGTCATCCGCCACGTCATTCCCGCTGACCTGGACCGTTGCTACGCCATCGAAACCGTTGCCTACGAAGGCGACGAAGCCGCCACCCGCGAGAAAATCGCCACCCGCATCGCCACTTGGCCCGAGGGCTTCATCGTCGCCGAAGTGGATGGCGTTGTAGCCGGTTTCGTCAATTCCGGTGCGGCGTTTGAGGTGGAAATGTCGGACGAGGCGTTCAAGGAACTGATCGGCCACGACCCGGCCGGCCCGCACGTGGTGATCATGTCGGTGGTGGTGCATCCGGATTATCAAGGGCAGGGCCTGGCGAAACACTTGATGGGAGAATTCATCCAGCGCATGCGCGCACTGAACAAGGCCAGCATCCACCTGATGTGCAAAGAGCGGCACATTGCGCTGTATGCCGGGTTTGGTTTTGCCTACATCAAGCCTTCGGCGTCTGACCATGGCGGGATGGCGTGGCATGAGATGGTGTTGGCGCTGTAGCAGAAGAAAATGATTTCTTGTGATAAGTTTTTTAATGGCCTAAATTCAGACCTTGTTGCGCTGATCATCCTGTTCGGATGGCGAGCAGAGGAGTGAACGATGCGAGTTGAAACAATCAGTTTTGTTAAAAAAAATGCGGCAGCGCTGGATCTCTCCGAGCCCATGCTGGTCACTCAGAATGGCGTTCCGGCCTATGTGATCGAGTCTTACGAAGAGCGTAAACGTCGAGACGAGGCGATCGCTCTGATCAAGCTGCTGTCGTTTGCCTCCCGAGACAAGGACCAGGGAAGGCTTATTTCTGGCGACACTCTCTTGGACAGGCTGGCCCAGCGACGTCAATTGTTGCAAGACGATAACGATGCCTGAAACCTATAGGGTGGAGTTTGCGACCGCTGCGGAACATGGTGTGATTTCGCTTGAGCACTATCTGACTCAGCAATGCGGCCGCAAAAAAGCGGCTGAAATGGTCGATCAATTGGTCATGCAGATCGTCACGGCTCTCGGCAGTCAGGCTCATGTTTACGGCGTTTGTTTGTCGTGGTCGCCTTGATCATCGGCCAGCGTCAAAGTATCGAGAAGCAACTGCTCGATTACTGCCTATTGCTCTAATCGTTCGCTACATCCTAAAAGGGTTGCCACAAGGCAACCCTTTTCAGTTGTGATCAGTAAAGACTATCGCGCACTCTCGCCGGCGCTTCCCGGTCGTACGTCTCGGCATCGAACTGCCCATCGTTCAGCCGTTTGTGAAACGCCCCTGCCGTCGGCAGGGCAGAGCGGTCGAGGTAGCGTTCAGGGTTCCACAAGTCCGAACGCACAATCGCTTTCGAACAATGGAAATACGCCGCTTCCACCGTCACCAGCATTACCGTGCGCGCTGGTTTGCCATTGACGGCAAAACTCTCCAGCAATGCGGGCTCGGCGCTGATCTGCGCTGTGCCGTTGACCCGCAACGTCTCGCCAATTCCCGGAATGATGAACAGCAGCGATACCCGTGAGTCGAGCACGGCATTGCGCAGCGTGTCGATGCGGTTGTTGCCGGGGCGATCCGGGATCGCCAGCGTGCGCTCATCGATGATCCGCACAAAACCCGGCGTATCGCCGCGCGGTGAGCCGTCCATGCCGTCGGGGCCGACCGAGCTGATAATCACCAGCGGCGAGGCACGGACCATCGCCTGATAGTCCTCGTTCAAAAACGGGATCTGCTTGCGCACCGCGCGCTCATGGGGCAGGCCGTAGATCGCTTCCAGCGCTTCGATTGAGTTCAACATTCGTTCATCCCTCCATGAATCAGAAAACCAGTCCCATCCGTCGTTCGTAACCGATCCGGCCTTTGTACGCTTCGCCGCTGTCGACAAAACCGTATTTGGCATACAGCGCGATGGCCGATTCATTGTCGGCATCCACCGATAACTCCAGCCCCTTGATCTCCGGCCAGGCCTGGCGCGCAACCTCGGGCAGGGCTTGCAGGCAGGCCTTGCCGTAACCTTTGCCCTGGGCGCGGTGATCGACTTGCAGGGCGTGCAGGGTGGCGCTGTGTTCGTCGGCCCAGGCCGGCAGCACCGGCGGGCGCTTGAGCAGCAGGAAGGCCACCGGAACCTCTTCGGCCAGCAGGGCAAAGCCTTTGACGCCGGGCCCCGGTTTGGACAGCAAGGTGTGCAATGCACCGTGGATGTCGCCGGAGAATCTGATTTGTTCGGCGTGGATTTCGATGGCCTCGACCTGTCGGCGCTGCAAGGCGTTCAGGCTTTCGTAAGGCACGAGTCGGGCTGTCACTGGAGTGTCCTTTTTCCAACACAAATGAGCCTCGGATTCTAGCGAGTTTGCCTCCATGGATTATTTTTATTTCGGTTGTCGATTTGGCTTTTCGCCAGACGACTAAAGGTGTCTTCAACAAAAAAACGTGGAGAACCCTCATGAACGCTCAGACACAAATCCATAACTTGATCGAGAACTACCGTCAGGCGGTCATCGCCAAGGATGTGGAAAAGGTCATGGCCCTGTACGCCGACGACATCGTCTCCTTCGATGCCGTCAAAGCCCTGCAATTCAAGGGCAAGGCGGCCTACCGTGCGCATTGGCAGGAATGCATGGAGATGTGCCCCGGCCCGCATATTTTCGAGTTCCATGAAATCAACGTCGTGCCGTCGCAGGAGATCGCTTTCGCTCACTGGCTGGCGCATTGCGGCGGCACCAATGAAAAGGGTGAAACCCAGGCGTGCTGGATGCGCGTCACCGCGTGCTATCGGCAGGAAGCGGGGCTCTGGCAGATCGTCCACGAACACTGGTCGGCTCCGTTCGACATGACCAGCGGCGCGGCGCTGTTCAACCTGGAACCCTGATGGTCGGGTTGTTTATCGGAAAGCAGCGCCAAAGCGCCAATCGACAGCCATAGTTGATCAGTTCGGTCACGGCAAAGCCGCCTGAAATGGAGAGTCCCATGAAGTATCTATGCCTGGTCTACAGCAACGAGCACGAATTGCACTCGCTGCCCGAAAGCCCCAACGACGCCGAGTGCATGGCCTATGCCGAGTCGATCCAGGGCAGCGGCCGGATGATCGCCGCCGAAGCGCTGGAGTCGGTGCAGACCGCGACCACCGTGCGCATGCGCAACGGCAAAATGTCGATCACCGACGGCCCGTTCGCTGAAACCAAGGAGCAGTTGGCCGGCTTCTACCTGATCGATGCCAAAGACCTCAATGAAGCCCTCCAGGTCGCCGGTAACATTCCGGCGGCCCGGGTCGGCTGCGTCGAGGTGCGGCCCGTTCGCCAGTTAAATGTCTGAATAACTATCACAACAGGAGTTCTTTTATGAGTGTGCAATCCGTCCAGCGAAAAATGGCCCCAGGCATGCCGGACTGATGCCGGGCGAATCGGTACGGGCGCAAGTCGAGCAGGTTTACCGCGACGAGTCGCGGCGAATCCTGGCGACCCTGATCCGCTTGCTCGGCGATTTCGATCTCGCCGAAGAAGCGCTGCACGAGGCGTTCTTCGTCGCGGTCGAGCGCTGGCAGCGCGACGGTGTGCCGGACAATCCGCGCACCTGGCTGGTGTCTACTGGCCGTTTCAAGGCCATTGATGTGTTGCGCCGGCGCGCACGTTTTAACGCATCCCGGCCGGTGTTGATCGCTCAACTGGAGGCGCTGGAGCAGGCCGACTGGAGTGACGAAGACGTGGAAGACGATCGCCTGCGCCTGATCTTCACCTGTTGTCACCCGGCACTGGCGGCGGACGCTCAAGTGCCGCTGACCCTGCGTGAAGTCTGCGACCTGACCACGGAAGAAATCGCCCGGGCATTTCTCTCGGCGCCGGCCACCATCGCCCAGCGCATCGTGCGCGCCAAGGCCAAGATCCGTGACGCGAAAATCCCATACCAAGTGCCCACCCTGACGGAACTGCCCGAGCGACTCGACAGCGTGTTGCGGGTGATTTACCTGGTGTTCAACGAAGGGTATTCGGCGTCCATCGGCAACGAACTGATCCGTGAAGACCTGACGCGCGAAGCGATTCGTCTCGGTCGGTTGTTGATGGAGCTGTTGCCTGAACCGGAGGTGATGGGGCTGCTGGCGCTGATGCTGTTGCATGAGTCTCGGCGTCCGGCCAGGACCTCCGCGAGCGGTGAGCTGATTGTGCTGGATGAACAGGATCGCTCGTTGTGGAACGCCGAGCTGATTGCCGAAGGCTGCGCCTTGATTGAGCGGGCGCTGACGACACGGCGCTT
Source organism: Pseudomonas sp. 05N433 (assembly GCF_056396925.1). Taxonomy (NCBI): domain Bacteria; kingdom Pseudomonadati; phylum Pseudomonadota; class Gammaproteobacteria; order Pseudomonadales; family Pseudomonadaceae; genus Pseudomonas; species Pseudomonas sp. 05N433. The sequence goes on from NZ_JBFTML010000036.1 coordinate 38,716, forward strand.
CGGACCTTATTGCCTGCAAGCGGCGATTGCCGCGGTGCATGCCGAAGCGCCCTCGGCGGCAGAGACGGACTGGGCGCAGATTGTCGGTCTGTACGACGTGCTGCTGCGGGCGGTGCCGTCGCCGGTGATCGAACTGAACCGCGCGGCGGCGCTGTCCAGGCGCGATGGCCCACAGGCAGGGCTGACGTTGATCGAAGGGATTCTGGCCCGGGGCGAGTTGCTGGATTACCACCTGGCGCATTCGGCACGGGCAGAGTTTTGCCGGCAGTTGGGAAGGGTGGAAGAGGCGCGAGCGGCGTATCAGCGGGCGCTGGAATTGACACAGCAGGTGCCGGAGCGGCGGTTTATCGAGGGACGGCTCCGGGCGTTGGAGTGATGTGATTTCACTGGCCCCATCGTGGGCAAGCCACGCTCCCACAGTCGAATTGCAAAGGTGTGATCGCCTCAATTCTGTGGGAGCGTGGCTTGCCCGCGATAAGGTCCGCAGGACCTTCATTCCAGCATCTTGCCCAATAACCAACTCCCCGCTGGCCCCGGCGGGTGCAAACGCGACCACAGTGCATCGACATACACCGGTTTTGGCCAGCCGCGCACTTTCAATTCCACCAACGAACCAGCCCCGAACCGCCCCACCAGCCATCGCGGCAACGGTGCCCAGCCGAACCCGCCCTGGGCCATTTCCAGCAGCATCAGGTAACTTGGCGCCGACCAGACCCGCCCCTTCGCGCGGCTTTCATACGGATTGACGATCGTCGCCAGACGCAGTTCGCGGTGCTGTTGCAGCACGTCCTGATCGATGTCGTTCAGCGTCGCCAATGGGTGCGCGTGGGACACGAACAGGGTGATTTCCGTGCGCTCGTCCACCGTCGAACTGACCAGATCCGGCGGGTAGCTGTCCTGCATTTCGGCGAAGGCGACGTGCGCGCGGCCGCGTTGTACCAGTGCCACGAGGTCATCGCATTCGGCGATCAGGCATTCAAGTTCCAGGTCCGGGTAACGCTGCTCGAAAGCACTGAGCGCCGCTTCGAAACGGTCGGACTGGTAAGTGTCGGAAATCGCCACGGTCAACTTTGGCTCGATGCCTTGGGACAGTTGGCTGGCGGTCATTTCCAGACGGCTGGTGGCGGCCAGAATCTCCTCGGCCCGTTGCAGCATGACGTGCCCGGCCGGGGTCAGGCTCGGCTTGCGGCTGCTGCGGTCGAAGAGGACAAGGTTCAGGTCGATTTCCAGGCTCGCCACGGCGGCGCTGATGGTCGACTGACTGCGCCCGAGCTTGCGCGCCGCGGCGGAAAACGAGCCTTGGGTCGCGGCCTCTACAAACGCCAGCAACACTTCGTGGGAAGCCATGAACTATCGCCTTGATCGATGGTTATTGGTTATGAAGTATCGGTTCGATGGCAGATCATGGCAACCACAGTCACTCAGGGAGTCTGGCCATGAACGCCAACAAATCCATCACTGAACGCATCTTCCAGGCCATCGGTTTCGAGCTGCTGGCCGTTTTGATCTGTACCCCACTGCTGGCCTGGATCATGGACAAACCCATGTTGGAAATGGGCGTGGCAACCGTGGCGATTGCAGCCCTTGCCCTGGCCTGGAACGTGGTCTTCAACGGCCTGTTCGACCGTTTGCTCAAGCGCTTCGCCATTGTGCGTAACGCTTGGATCCGCGTGGTGCATGCGCTGTTGTTCGAAGGCGGGCTGGTGGCGTTTGGGGTGCCGTTGATTGCCTGGTGGCTGAAGATCAGCCTGTGGCAGGCGTTCCTGCTGGACATTGGCGTGCTGCTGTTTTTCCTGCCGTACACCTACGTGTACCACTGGGGTTACGACGTGGTGCGGGAGCGGCTATTACTGCGCAGGGCTTGCGAAGGCTATTGAATGACCTGTAGGAGCGAGGCTTGCCCGCGAAAGCGGTTTCACAGTCAGAGTCATCGCGGCCACGCCTCGCTCCTACACAGGTTGTGTATGGTCAGAACAGCTTGGTGAACAACCAGTACAAGCTGCCCGACAGCACAATCGCCGCCGGCAAGGTCAGCACCCAGGCCATCAGCAGGTTGCGGATGGTCTTCATCTGCAAGCCGCCACCGTTGGCGACCATGGTCCCGGCCACGCCTGAAGACAACACATGAGTGGTCGATACCGGCAGGCCGAACATGTCGGCGGCGCCGATGGTCAGCATCGCCACGGTTTCTGCCGATGCGCCCTGCGCATAGGTCAGGTGCGTCTTGCCGATTTTCTCGCCGACCGTCACCACGATGCGTTTCCAGCCGACCATGGTGCCCAGTCCCAGGGCGATGGCCACCGCGATCTTCACCCACAGCGGAATGAACCGCGTGGCGTTGTCGATCTGTTGCTTGAACAACTGCAGCTTGCCGGTGGTGTCGGTGTCGAAGTTTCCGACCTTGTTCTTGTCCATCAGGCGAATGGTTTCGCTGGTCAGGTACATATCGTTGCGCACGTTGCCCATCGCTTCGGCCGGGACTTTCGACAGCGAGCCGTAACCCTTCACTTCGTTACCGATCTGGCCCGCCAACGCGGCGAGGGCGGGGATCAGTTGCGGGGTGGCTTCCTTGTTGCGCATGTAGTCGGTCAGCACCGGGCGTGGATCGGTGGGCATCGGCAGCGGTGTGTTTCTCATCAGGGCTTGCTGGGTGACTTCGGCCACCGCGGCGAATTGCAAGGCCTGATCCGCCGGCATGGTGCGGTTCAATGCATACGCCATCGGCAGCGTGCCCACCAGAATCAGCATGATCAGGCCCATGCCTTTCTGGCCGTCGTTGGAGCCGTGGGCGAAGGACACGCCGGTGCAGGTCAGAATCAACATGCCGCGAATCCACCACGGTGGCGGGGTATTACCCTTCGGCGCCTTGTACAGTGCGCGATTTTTGACGAAGACACGCAACGCCAGCAGCAACAACGCGGCGAATGCGAAGCCGATCAGCGGCGACAGCAGCAACGCGTAACCGACCTTGGTCGCCTGGGCCCAGTCCACGCCACTGGTGCCGTCGCGGCCGTGCATCAAGGCATTGGCTACACCGACACCGATGATCGAACCGATCAGGGTGTGCGACGAAGAAGCCGGCAAACCCAGCCACCAGGTGCCGAGGTTCCACAGGATGGCGGCGATCAACAGGGCGAAGATCATCGCGAAACCGGCAGAGGAGCCGACCTGCAGAATCAGCTCCACCGGCAACAGGGCGATGATGCCGAACGCCACCGCGCCGCTCGACAGCAACACCCCCAGGAAGTTGAAGAACCCGGACCAGGCCACGGCGAAATTCGGTGGCAAGGAGTGGGTGTAAATCACCGTCGCCACGGCGTTGGCGGTGTCGTGAAAACCGTTGACGAACTCAAAGCCCAAGGCAATCAGCAGTGCCACGCCCAACAGCAGAAACGGCGTCCAGGTGGTGACCACCGTGCCGAGTTCGCTCATGTCGTGCATCAGGCTGTAGGCGGTGAACAACAGCCCGCTGCCCAGCACGGCAAAGAACATCACGAAGGTGAGCAGGCCGGGTTTTTTATCGAACTGCGGCCTGGCGCCACTGGCGGGCGCCTGGGAGGCGGCGGTGAAGGAAGGCGTAGCCATGCCGGACAATCCTGAGCAGAGAAGGAGTGTCGCCCATGATCGTTGCTAAATATTACAGTGAGACTGCGCTGGGTCAGTGTTTGGTTTTTTTGTGATGCCGGATGCTAAGGCAGGCAAACACCTGTGGCGAGGGAGCTTGCTCCCGTTCGGCTGCGAAGCAGTCGTAAAACCAGAGAATTCTGTTTGAATGAATAAACCGGATAGGGGCCGCTGCGCAGCCCAGCGGGAGCAAGCTCCCTCGCCACAAGGTATCGGTGATGATGGGCGGTTTAATAATCGCGCCGCTTACGAAACGCCCAGCGCCCGGCAATCAGGGTAAACTGGGCGGTTTAATAATCGCGCCGCTTACGAAACGCCCAGCGCCCGGCAATCAGGGTAAACGTCGCCACCAGTGCCACCAGAATCCAGAACCCCTCCGGATCCCCGGCAAGCGGCACCCCGCCGACGTTCATGCCGAAGAAACCGGCAATGATGTTGATCGGCAGCGCCAACACCGTGACCACGGTCAGGGTGAACAGCGTGCGGTTGCTCTGTTCGTTGAGATTGGCGGCGATTTCTTCCTGTAATAGCTTGATCCGCTCACCTAGGGCGGTGAGGTCGTTGATGATCAGCGCAAACTCCTCGGTGGATTTGCGCAGCTCCTTGACGTCCTCCTTCTGCAACCATTGCGGCGGGCGATTGAGCAGGCGCAGCAACGAGCCCGGCTCCAGCGCCAGCAACCGTTGCAGGCGCACCAGCACCCGGCGGTTGGCGCCCAGTTCGGCGCGGTTGGTGGACAGGCGCGACGACAGCAATTCATCTTCGATCTGATCGACACTGAGGCTGGTCTTGCGCACGATCTGCGTCAGCACTTCGCCCTGATCACGCAGCAAATGCACCAGCAATTCCAGCGGTGAGCGAAAGCATTCACCGGCCTTCACCGAAGAGCGCAGCTTGTCCACCGAGTGCAGCGGTTGCAGGCGCGCGCTGATGATCAGCCGACTGCGGGCGCAGACCCACAGCGTCGAGACATCCGAGGAAACCATGCTACTGAGGTTGAACACCACATCGTTGACCACCGCCAGCAACGCCGAATCGACATGCTCGATGCGCGTCGAACGCGACCCCTCGTGCAAGGCTTCGAAAAACTCGTCGGGCAATTCCAGATGGCTTTTCATCCAGCGCTCGCACGCCGCATGGGCCAGGTTCAGGTGCAGCCAGAGAAACTCATCACTGTCGTCCAGTTGTTGCAGGCAGTGCAGTGCCTTGGCCGAATCGATCTCTCGACCGCGCTCGCCGGGGCGAAAACTGAAACCGTAAAGCAGGCCGAACAGGTCGGAATCGCGATGGCGTTGATCAATGCTGTGGTTCATGAAGTCTCGCTGCGGGGAGGCGCCTGTCGCGGGTTTCACAGGTTCACTTGAGCCTCATCATTGCAAGCGCTCATGACGGTTTTGTGACGGCAAGGTGTACGCAAACGATTGCGATACCGATGGTCGGATTTTCCTCAAGAACCGCTCTGGAACGCCGATCACGCTTGGGTTACGTTTGCGCGCCTTCGGCCAAGGGCCAACGTGGCAGACAGGGATGTCCGGATACTTTTCACGCCTTCATCCGCGTGCCTCATTCCTGTTTCGAGTACTTCCCGATGTCTTTACAAAAGTCCCTTCGAGCACAAATTCTCGCCCTGTTGAGCGGCAGCCTGTTGGCGATGTTGTTGATCGCTTTGGCCTGCTTTCACTTTTTGTCCAACGGCGTTCAGAACTACGCGAACCTGATCGAAGGCCCGTTGCACACCTCGCAACTGATCGATGAAGCCAACCTGCAATTCAAGGTGCAGGTTCAGGAGTGGAAAAACGTCCTGCTGCGCGGCAAGCAACCCGCGGACCTGGACAAATACTGGAAGCAGTTCGAGGAGGGTCAGCGCAATGTGCAGGGTATCCTTGGTGAACTGGCGGGGCAGAAGGGTATGGAGCCGCAACTCAAGACCCGCATCGAACGCCTGCGTGAGGAGCATCGTGTATTAGGTGCGGCGTATCAGAAGGGCCGTGATGCCTACGTGGCGGCCGGTGCCGACCCAGCGGCCGGCGACAATGCGGTCAAGGGCGTGGACCGCGCCGCCAGCGAGCAGATGAATGAACTGGTCGGCGAACTGCGCAAGCAGAGTGTCGAACAATCGAAATTGATCAGTGCCAGTGCCGATCAGACGGTGTTGTCGGGGCTCGCGGTGATGCTGGTGTCGGGCCTGCTGATTGGTTTGTTGAGTCTGTGGCTGGTCAATCGCAACCTGGTGGAGCCGATCCGCAAACTGATCGACTACGTGGCGCAACTCAGTCAGGGCCGGTTCGCCGATCGCGTGGCCAGCACCCGTCAGGACGAGTTGGGCAACCTGGCCAGGGCCGCCAACACCTTGCGCGATTTCCTCGCCGAAACCTTCAGTCGTTTGCAGCGCAGCGCGTCGGACCTGGACAGTGCCAGCGGTGAGCTGAACTCGATTGCCGGCCTTATGGCCAGCGGCACCAACGAGCAGTTCAATCGCACCGATCAGGTGGCCACGGCGATGAACGAAATGTCCGCCACCGCGCAAGAAGTCGCGCGCCACGCCGCCGAAGCGGCACGTGCGGCCGACGATGCCGATCAGTCCGCCCAGCAAGGCGAGAAGGTCATGCAGGGCACCATTCACACCATCACCCAAATGCGTGGCGAAATCGCCAACACCGCCACGGTCATCCGTCGCCTGGAAGAAGACAGCGGGCGCATCGGCAAGGTGCTGGAAGTGATTCGCGGCATTGCCGAACAGACCAACCTGCTGGCGCTCAACGCGGCAATCGAAGCGGCCCGTGCCGGTGAAGCCGGGCGCGGTTTTGCGGTGGTCGCTGATGAAGTACGCAGCCTGGCCCAGCGCACGGCAGCGTCGATCATCGAGATCAACCAGATCATTCAAACCGTGCAAACCGGTGCGGTGGACGCGGCCCAGGCCATCGAAAGCGGCCAGTCGCGCAGCGAGCAAAGCGTCGAGCAAGTGACCCAGGCCGGCGCCATGCTCGAGCGGATCACCCATGCCGTGGAAGCCATTCGCGACATGAACCGCCAGATCGCCACCGCCGCAGAAGAACAGACTTCAGTGGCCGAAGACATCTCGCGCAACCTCACCGAAATCACCAGCATCGCCAGCACCAACCTGGACAACGTGCAGCGCACCGAAGCGGCCAGCCACAACCTGCATGGGCTGTCAGGGCAATTGAATGAGGTAACGGCGCGGTTGAGCGCCTAGTGAAATGGATTGTGTATCGAATCGGTTACCGAGTCGGTACACAGGCGTTGCAGGATGAAGGTGGCAGTACGGCGGATTCGGTGGTCAGCACCTCGGCCTGATCCTTAAGCATTACAGCTGTACACCTTGTTAAGGTCGGTGTGCCGTTGATCGGGTACTTGCAACCAAGACGCCCGATTTCAGCGGTACCTGTTATTTCTGACAGTAGACAGTTTTTTTCTCGCGGCGCTAGATATCCCTTGGCGCGCCTACTCAAACTGAACCTGTGCCAGTACTTTCACAAGGAGCATTGCGATGACCGAAACATTGAACCCTATGACTGTTGTCGGTGGACAGTCGATCATTTTTTTCGTCGATGAAGCAGACCCAGTGATTCCGAAAGCAATCATCCCTGCACGGGAAGAATTTGTAGAGGGCGAAGAAATCTTCGTGAAGTTTGGCAACGTGGAGGTTGCTTATCACAAATATCGACAAGGTGATTTCTTTCCCATACACATTCCTTTGGACAAAGGAGCGCTGAGTCAGGTGGCTGTCGCTGCGGAGGCTTACTACACGATCAAGCATCTGGATGGATCGACCTCCACCTCAAGTTCTTTCCGTGCCAAGGTCGAGATGTTTAACAGCCAATCGTCCGTGAGTCACGCTAACGCGGTCTAAGACATTGAGGCTGTCGTCACCGCGTCAAAGGCAACGTGAATATGAACGCCGTTCCATGGGACTGCGTCGATTTCACATCAAGCTGCCCCCCATGGGCCAGCGCAATCTGATTGGCAATGTACAACCCCAACCCGAGGCCGGCCTGCGGTGTTCCGCCGGTCGGTCGCGAGTAGGGCTGGAACAGATGCTGCAGCGCATCCTCGGCAATCAGCCCGTGGTTTTTCACGCTCAATATGAAGTGCCCTTCGTTGACCTGCGCACTGACCTCGACCGGGCCGTCGGGATCGCCGTGGACAACGGCATTCGCCAGCAGGTTGGACAGCAACTGCGCGACCCGTTCGCGATCGCAATGAATGTCGCTCAGGTCGCCAATCGACGACTGAATAATACGCTTGGGGTGAATGCTCTGGATCTCGGCGATCACATGCCGCAGCACATCCCCCAAATCCGGGCACGGCTCGATATTCACCGGGATGCCGCGACCCAATGACCCGCGCGCGAAGTCCAGCACATCGTCGACCAGTTTGGTTGCACGCCGGGCGCTGGTGAGGATATGCCGCACCCGTTGCTCATTTGGCGGGTCTTTGAGTTTGCGCAGGAGCATTTCGGCACCGGCGCTGATGGCGAACAAGGGGTTGCGCAGGTCATGGCCGAGTACGGCGATGAACTGTTCGCGCAGTTCGCTGGTTTTACGTTCCTTGATCGGCGCCGCTTCGGTCTGTTGCAGGTTTTCTTCGGTCTCTATCTGCAGCGCGAGCATCCGGGCGAAGGATTCCATGGTGCTCTGGATCGTGCTGGACTTGAGCGGCGCGGGATCAGGATCGAGGGCGCAGAGGGTGCCGAAGAAGCGCCCGTCGGTGCGAAGTATCGGCACGGCAATGTAGCTTTCGAATGGACAGGTGCGAGGCGTGTGCTGATCGCGGCTGAGCGGGTCTTCACTGACCTTGTCGATGACCACCGAGTGCTGGCCCTGGCGAATTTCGTCGCTCAGCGTGGAGACCAGCTGCAGTTCATCGCCCACTTGCACGCCGAAACCCAGTCGATCGAGCACCGCGCAGGCGATCCAGGTGTTGTCGATGACGCGGGCCACCGCGGCGAACCGCAACCCGGTCAGCTCACTGATCACCTGAAGAACCGCCGGCACCGTGCTGATCCGGCCGATCGTGGCGATGTCTGCTGCCGCTGTTTGCCCCATATCCGTGGTTCTCTGCTTCAACATGCTGAGTGGTGTTGAGGGATTCTAGCGGGCCTGCGCAAAAGGGCGCGACTTCGTTCATGACTTCAGCGATTTGCCTTACGACGAACGCAAAAAAGCCGCACGACCCGAAGATCGTGCGGCTTTTTGCCGTTGAATCACTTGTCTCGTTTGTTGCTCAGGACCTTGCCAGTGGCGGCATCGAAGTCCACGTCCCATTCGGTGTTGTCAGCCAGACGCAGTTCCACTTCATATTCGTAACCGTTGAAGTGGTTATCCAGGTCGGTATCGGTAATTGTGGCGCCCGGATGCAACTTCAGCGCGGCCTGGTTCATTTCTTCCAGGGGTTTGATCTTGCCGCTTTTGACCAACTCGGGGATCTGGTCGACGCGAACATCAGCTTGGGCCAGGCCGGCGGTGAGGGTCAGGGCAGCAGCGATGAACAGGGCAGTTAAGGTTTTCATCAAGTTCTTTCCTTGGAGGAGCTGTTTAAGTGGGATCAGGTTAAACAGCGCAACTTAATTCACCCTTAAAAAAACAATCGCGGGCAACCACGCTCTCACAGGTTTTGCGCAGACCTTGTGGGAGCGTGGCTTGCCCGCGATGGGGACGACGCGGTGCAGCGCCTGGCGCCAATCAGTACCCGTTGTTCTGCAACAACTGCGCAACGCTCGCCGCCGCCGGGCGCTTATAGAACTTCAGCAGTTCGCTGGCGCGATTGGTGAAGATGCCGTCGACACCGGCATCCATCACTTTCTGATAATCCACGGCATCGTCGATGGTGTAGACGTGCACCAGCATGCCCTGATCGTGGGTGAACTGGTTCATCCACGGTTTCACCAGGTCTGAATAGCTCTGATCTCCACCCTTGGTCAGCGCGGCAGAAGGCCCGGTGCCGATAGCGCCCTGGGCCTTGGCGTACTCGACCCATTGCTGGAATTCGGCTTTGTCTTTCGGTTCCTGTTTGGCGTAGTAAGTCGCCTTGTCCTTGTCTCCGGACTCAGCGAACGTCACTTTGGATTTCGGCTCGATGCTGCCTTCGCCGACCCACAACAGCAGGATTTTCGGCACTTGCGGCATCTCCTTCTCGAGCAGTTCGAGGCTGCTCTTCTCGAAGGTTTGCAGCACGACTTTGCCTTTCCCCTGGCCGACCGCCAGATTACTTTTTGCCAGTTTGGAACCCGTCGGGCTCAGCCAACCACGGTCCTGCAATTTATCCTTGAGATCGCGTTCGATGCCGGGAAACTGCTTTGGCTCCTTGGTTTCGATGTACAGGCCAGGCTTGTGCAGTGGATTGCCTTGGGCGATGTCGATGATTTCGTCCAGGGTCAGGATCTTCAGACCCACGTAGCCAGGACGCGCGCGATCCGGGTACGCCGTGTTGAACCAGCTGCCGGCATCCAGGGTTTTCAGTTCGGCGATGGTGAATTCGTTGGCCGGGCTGTCCTTGCGCTCAGGGAATTTGGTAGCGACGTCGGTGGTGCGTTGCAGGTTGTTGTCGTGCAGGGCGAACAGCACACCATCCTTGCTGCGTTGCAGGTCCATTTCCAGGTAGTCGGCACCCAGGTCGCGAGCCAGTTTGTAGGCTGCGGCGGTGGATTCCGGTGCATCGAAAGAGGCGCCACGGTGGGCGATCACCGCCGGGTGCGGAATGCCCAGGCGGGTTGCCAGTGCGCTGGGGCTTGGCTCGCTGGTGGCCTGTGCCTGGCCGAGGCCGAGCATCAGGCTCAGCAGCAGGGCGCTTTTGGTGAAGGAGACAGGCATGGTCGAAGTCCTTTTGCGATGAGTTTTCAAAGACGTATCTTTTAACAACTGAGCGCCGCTTGTGCTATCACCAGACCGACATAAACGTGTTTAAAGAAGATTTCTTCGACGCTTTTGTGCGGCTCTTTGCAGTAATCTTCACACCTGCAGTTTCCCCGGCAGAGGGAAACCCGTTCACTTGCCCTGCGTGTAAACCATCGATCACCGGTCCTTAGCGACCTTTTGTGAGGTTTACCATGCGCATCACTTCCCAGCTCATTTGCCAGGCCGCCGACCAACTCAAAGGCTTCGTCGGCCTCAATCGCAAAACCGGCCAGTACATCGTGCGCTTCAGTGAAGACGCTTTCGGCATGGACGTGGCTGACGACGGCATCATCCCCGCCAGCGAATTCGTCTGGGCACCCGGCCCCGAGCAGACCATGACGCTCAAGCGCGAACTGATTCAGTTGCTGCTGGACCAGAACATCGACGACCGGATCAACATCACCGAACCGTTGCGGGTGTACATGAATCGACAGGACGTGCCGCAGATTACGGCGGTGAGGAGTTTGGTGCGGGGGTGAGGGTTTTGCGGTGGCTGTTCTGGCGTCTTCGCGGACAAGCCCGCGAAGACGCCAGAACACTGCATCATTTACTGTTTGAACGCATAGGCCCGCTCAACCTTGCACACCCGCGTATGACACGCCGAATACCAGGTCGATCGCCCGCGCTCACGAATCGCGCTGTGTTCGGGATGATGCTTCCAGGCCAGGATCGCCGCTTCGCTGGCCCAGTAGGACACCGTAATCCCGAGCCCATCCGCGCCCCGGGCCGATTCCACGCCCAGGAAGCCAGGTTGCTCACGGGCCAGTTCCACCATGCGTTCGGCGRCCTGTTCGTAACCGTGATCGCCTTCGGTGCGCAGCGAAGTGAAAATCACTGCGTAGTAAGGTGCTGCAGGTGTCTGGGCGATCATGATTTTTGCCTCACACAGGCCTCGACCAACGCCTTGACCAATGGCGGCAGCAGGCCTTTGAGCGCGGCGCGTTCCGGTTGGAACAGCGTTGCGACAAAGAATGGATGATCCTTCAGCTCCACTGCCCGCAGATCCCCCGCCGAATCGTGGCCAACCGCGTGCAACTGTCGCGTCAGTAGCTGCCGTTCAAACTCGGGATTCACACCGTAACGGCAGTGATAGCCTTCACGAATCTCCGCATTTTCGTACGCCTTGGCGATCAACGAGCCTTCAACCAAATGAATGCTGTCGACGGCTTCCACCAGCGCACAGGCCAGCGGCGTGAGCAACGCCCGTGTCGCGTCGGGCGAAGTCTCGCCGTGTTCGGCATCTTCCCAGCCCAACACGTTGCGGGCGAACTCCAGTACCGCGTGCTGAAAACCGCCGCACGTGCCGAGGAACGGCCGTTGTAGTTCCCGGGCAAAGCGGATCGCCCGTAACGCGCCATCCATGTTGCGATAAGGGCTGGCGGGTACACACCAGAACCCATCGAAGTCGTCCAGTGGCGTATCGGCGGTGATGCGGTCGGTGGGCAGCCATTCAAACTGCAGGTTCATGCCGGTGTGTTCGGCGGCCATGCCGAGGGCGACGGGGATGGCTTGATGGGCGGTGACGTGTGGATCGTAGTCACCGATCAGGGCAATGCGGATGGCGTTGGTTTCCATGAGTGATCTCGACGCTTGTTGATTTCTGGCACCGACTATAGATTGGCGTTCACGCAATCAATATTGGCGTTATCCCAAGTGATCAATGCATCGACGCACTATCAGCTGGACTATCCCGACCTGTCGCTGATCCTCGCTTTGGTGCGCGGCGGCTCTCTGGCCCGGGCTTCGGCGTTGTTGAAGGTCGACGTCTCGACGGTGTTTCGCGCAGTCCGTCGCCTCGAAGCCGCGCTGGGCGAGCAACTGTTCGAAAAGAGCCGCACCGGTTACCTGCCTACCACGTTGGCTCAGACCCTGGCCGAGCAGGCTGAACGCGCCGAACAAGCACTGGAGGCGGCGCGCATTGGCGTGGAGCAGGGCGGAGAAATCATCAGCGGCACCGTGCGCCTGACCTGCACCGATTCGGTCCTGCAAAGTCTGCTGTTACCGGCACTGGCGCGGTTCATGCCGTCTTACCCGGCACTGACTATTGAACTCTGCACCTCCAACGACTTCGCCAACCTCAGCCGCCGCGACGCCGACATCGCCTTGCGGTTGACCCGTACCCCGCCCGAGCATCTGGTTGGCCGGCGATTGGCAGACATTTCCTACCGGGTCTGTGCCAGCGCGGCCTATCTGCAATCGGTCGAATCCCACGACCTGGCCTCATTAACCTGGATCGCCCCGGACGACTTTCTTCCCGATCACCCCACCGTCGCCTGGCGGCGCCAGCAGTTGCCTGGCGTTACACCCGGTTATCGCTGCAACAGCATGTTGTCGGTGACCGAGTTGGTGCGGGCCGGACTGGGCATCGCGGCGTTGCCGGACTTTTTGATCGGTGACGGACTGCAACCGTTGACCGAGCCCCTGCACGGTTACGACACCGCGCTGTGGCTGCTGACCCGCCCGAACTGCCGCGCATTGCGCTCGGTGGTGACGTTGTTCGACGAGTTGGGGCGGGCGCTCCGGATCAAACCTTCGGTGGCTCCTTGCTGATGAAGTGTTGATGCATTTCCGAGGTCAGGCTTTCGATGCGCTCAGTCAGGGTCTTGGTGATTTCGGTGAGCCGGGTGTTTTGCTCCAGCAACTCCTTCAGTTGCGCAGTGTTCCGCGCGGCTTGGGCCTGACGTTCACTGTTGGCGATGGCCAAGGCTTCACGATGTCGCGCATCGGCTTCGGACTGGGCTTTGTCCCGCGCCGCCTGACGCGTCTGGGCCAGCAGAATCAGCGGCGCGGCGTAGGCCGCTTGCAGGCTGAACGCCAGGTTGAGCAGGATGAAGGGGTACACATCGAATTGGGTTACGCCGGACAGGTTCAGGCAAATCCAGATCACCACCACCAAGGTCTGGGCGCCAAGGAAGGTCGGCGTGCCAAAGAACCGCGCAAAAGCCTCGGCGCGCAGGGCAAAACGGTCGGTACCGAAAGTAGGTGCCAGGTGCGCGTGAGGGCGATGGAAGCGCAGGTGATCGACGGGGCCGGTGATTTCGGTTTCGGTTTCGTGGGTCGGAGTGCTCATGATGCTCTCTGAAGAGGGGATGGGACTGAGGCTCACTATAGCTCCAGCGCCAGTCTCATTCAGAAACACATTTCGGTGTTTTTATTCAGAGCGATCGAACAGCGATAAAGTGGCGGACGTTGTCATTTTTTGCAGCTCGGTTCAGCACTCATAGCACGCCAGGAACATGTCCAGCGCAGATTCCACCACTGTGTGCTGCATCTCGGGCGACAGGCCCGTTTGGCCCATGGAAATCTGCGGCCAGAAGGCAAAGGACTTGAGCAACCCGTGGATCTGTTGCGCAGCGAACTCAGGCGCGACCTGTTTCAAGCGGCCATCGGCCTGGGCGGCACGAATCCACACGGTCAAACTTTCTTCGCGCTCACCCATTCGGGCAACCATGTTCTGCGCACGCTCGGGAGAGTGGATGGTGGCGGCAATCGCCACCCGCGCCAAGTCGAGAAAATTGTCATCGGCCAGCATCTGCAATTTCGCCTGCAACATCAGGCGCAGCTGATCGCGCAGGGGCAGGTCGTGGCGGTAGGCCGTTTCCTGTTCGGCCGTTACTCGGGTCCATAACTGATTGAGGATTTCGGCAAACAACTCTTCCTTGCTCGGGAAGTGGTTGTACACCGTGCGCTTCGACACGCCGGCGGTGGCGGCGATCTTGTCCATGCTGGTGATATCGAAACCGTGGGTACGGAATTCGGCAATCGCTGCCTGGATGATGGCTTCGCGTTTTCGGTCGGTGAGGCGCTGTGGAGCTGTCATAAGTACGCTTCGGCAGGAAAAAGTGGAGAATTACACTTGGTAGTTTACTTGTGATCGGCTTTGATGCAACCTAGAAACTACACTGTGCAGTGTAATGTTGTGTTAATCCTGCACCGTGAGAAATTGAATCTTCGGCTGATGCGTGCATGCCTTGGCCATTTATCGTCCCAAGCGGAAAATCGTCGATTGTGCGGTTTTTCTGGAGTCATTCAGTCATGGACACTTCAACTTCCCCAGCGAACAACGCTTCAACGCCTGAAGCGTCCCGACAGGCTCAAGGGCAGTACCGAAACCATGTGCCGGTGCAGCGCGAAGGCTTTCGCAAAACCTTGCGCATCCTGTGGAACTTCATCTTCAACAAACCGCACGACACCCGGCCGTCGGCCCCCGTTCCGGTGCAAACCCTGACCCAGGCGGCGTTGATTGCCGCGCCTAACCACAGCGTCTATCGCCTGGGCCATTCCACGCTTCTGCTCAAGCTGCAGGACAAGTTCTGGATCACCGACCCGGTCTTCGCCGAACGCGCCTCTCCCGTGCAATGGGCCGGCCCCAAGCGTTTCCACCAGCCGCCGATCAGCCTCGAAGACCTGCCGCCGATTGAAGCGGTGATCCTGTCCCACGATCACTACGACCACCTCGATTATCAGGCCGTGCTCAAACTGGCGGACAAGACCCGCTACTTCCTCACGCCCCTGGGCGTGGGGGACACTCTGATCAAGTGGGGCATCGACGCTAGCAAAGTGCGCCAACTGGATTGGTGGCAGGGCACCGAGGTCGATGGCCTTCAATTCATAGCCACACCTTCGCAACACTTTTCCGGTCGCGGGCTGTTCGACGGTAACAGCACCCTGTGGGCATCGTGGGTGATGATCGACGGCGACACGCGGATCTTCTTCAGTGGCGACAGCGGCTACTTCGACGGCTTCAAACGTATCGGCGAGCAGTACGGCCCATTCGACCTGACCCTTATGGAAACCGGCGCCTACAACGTCGAGTGGCCTCACGTGCACATGCAGCCCGAGCAAACCCTGCAAGCGCACATCGACCTTAAAGGGCGCTGGTTGCTGCCGATCCACAACGGCACCTTCGACCTGTCGATGCACGCCTGGTACGAACCTTTCGACCGTATTCTGGCGCTGGCCTGGGAACGAAACGTGTCGATCACCACGCCGCAAATGGGCGAGGCGTTCAACGTGATGTATCCGCAGCGTGGTGGCGCGTGGTGGTTGGGTGTGGAAGATGTAAGCGATCAGGCGACCGTGCAGAACGCTTGATGTTGTGCTGCCGGGGCGCTTGCGGTGCAAGCGCCCCGGACTTTTCAGCTGCGTTTGTCCAGTAACGGCTTTGTATATTCCGAGATTTTTGCCACGGTCAGATCGCAAAATTCTCCACGGAGTATTTCGTTCAGTTCCTCCTCAGACAATCCAAGCCTATGGGCCGCCTCAGCCTGACTCAGCTGACCGGTTTCGAGGAGCATGCCTATTTTCATAACGTGTTCGGCTTTGGCCCGCATCTGCTGCAACCTCACTCAACCATCGCATAATCCGCCCGCCCCACCGGATTCGGTGTGGACCCTTTCACATTCATCCCTCGGCCCGGTGCAAACCCCGGGAAGAACACCAGGCCTTGCGATTCAAACCGATACGCCAACGCCAGCCGCGTGACATCCAGCACATTACGCTGCGCCTCGAATCGCTGGATGGCGTCAACGGAAACCCCGGATTCCTCGGACAACTCTTCCACACTCCAACCCAGCATCGCTCGGGCCTGGGCGCAGTGGGCGGGGGTGAACTGGAAGAGGGCGATGCGTTCCAGGGTGATTTTCATTGCAAGAGAGGCCATGGTTTTCTCCGGGGATCGAGCGTGGCGATTCGAAAATGTACTGTGTTTTTGTACAGTTGTTTTGCGCCCGGATCAAACTCATTTTTTGATCGATTCTCTTTTTTCGCTCAGGCAGGGGCGTTGGACCGACTACGCTGTCTCTAGGCGGTTTCCTGAAAGCTCCAAATGATTGAACGTCAGCCTTCTGATCTTCAATGCCGGAAAGGTGGCGTTTCAAAAGCAGTGCGCCACAGCGTTACGCGGGGAAGGGAATCATGAAAAGACTACGTCTGCTATGTGCCCTGATCAGCTTTACAACTCTGCCGGTCCTGGCCGATACGGTATCGCCAGACAAAGATGCCTTTGTCACCAACCTCATCAATCAGATGACCCTCGACGAAAAAGTCGGCCAACTGCGGCTGATCGCTATCGATGACAAGATGACGCCCGAAAAAATCTGCCAGGAGATCACTGCCGGGCGAATCGGGGGGACGTATGGCTCTGTGAGCCGTTATGTAAACCGCCCCATGCAGGACGCGGCTCAACAAAGCCGCCTGAAGATACCGATGTTTTTCGGTTGGGACGTGATACACGGTCATCGAACCATTTTCCCCATTGGCCTGGCCTTGGCCTCCAGTTGGGATATGGACGCCATCGAGTTGAGCGGTCGAACGGCGGCGAAAGAAGCCAGTGCGGATGGTATCGATATGACCTTCGCCCCGATGATCGATGTCGCCCGTGATCCTCGCTGGGGGCGCACATCCGAAGGCTTCGGTGAAGACACCTATCTGGTTTCGCGCATTGCCAGAGTGATGGTCCAGGCCTACCAGGGACAAAGCCTGAACGCGCCCGACAGCATCATGTCCAGCGCCAAGCACTTTGCGTTGTATGGGGCTGTCGAGGGGGGGCGCGACTACAACAGCGTCGACATGGGCCTGACCCGAATGTACCAGGACTACCTGCCACCTTATCGTTCGGCGATCGAGGGTGGCGCGGGAGCCGTCATGGCGGCGCTTAACTCGATAAATGGTGTACCGGCGGCGGCCAATAAGTGGTTGATGCAGGACCTCCTCCGCAAAGCGTGGGGCTTCAAGGGACTGGTCATCAGCGACCATAACGGGGTCACCGATCTGGTTCAGCACGGTGTTGCGAGGAATCCTCGCGACGCGGCCAGGCTCGCCATCAGGGCCGGTATTGATATGAGCATGAACGACTCCTCCTATGGGCCGGAGTTGCCAGGGCTGCTTGAGTCTGGCGCCATTTCCCAGAGCGATATTGATAACGCAGTGCGGGAAGTACTGGGTGCCAAGTACGACATGGGGCTGTTCGAAGACCCTTACCGACGCCTCGGCGCTGCCAGTGAGAGCGCTGCTGATAACAACGCCGAAAACCATCTGCACAGAGCGCAGGCCCGTGAAGTGGCACGCAAGACACTGGTGCTGCTGAAGAATGAAAACGGGCTCTTGCCGCTGAAAAAAGAGGGCACGATCGCGCTCATCGGCCCGTTGGCAAAAAGTACCGTCGACATCATGGGCAGTTGGTCTGCAAGTGGTGTGCCCGCGCAATCGGTGACGATCTACGACGGGCTGAAAAGCGCGATGAGCCAGGGCTCGCTGATCTATGCCCGAGGCGCCAATCTCGAGGAGGATCAGGAGGTTGTTAAATACCTGGAATACCAGGGCGTGTCTGAAATCGCCAACGACCCTCGCCCGGCAGAAGAAATGATTGACGAAGCAGTCAAGGTTGCACAGCAAGCCGATGTTGTCATCGCCGTGGTGGGCGAGCCCCGCAGCATGTCCCATGAAGCGGCCAGTCGAACCAGCCTCGATCTGCCGGGGCGCCAGAGTGAATTGATCACCGCCCTGAAAGCCACCGGCAAGCCGCTGGTACTGGTATTGATGAACGGTCGGCCGTTGTCGATCGGCAAGGAGCAGAAACAGGCCGATGCGATTCTGGAAACCTGGTACAGCGGTACCGAGGGAGGCAACGCCGTTGCGGATGTATTGTTCGGTGACTACAACCCGTCCGGCAAATTACCCATCACCTTTCCACGTTCCGTGGGGCAGATCCCCAATTACTACAGCCACCTGAACACCGGCCGTCCGTATCTGCCGGGTGCGCTTCGCAACTACACGTCGCAATATTTCGATCAATCCTATGGGCCGCTTTACCCCTTCGGCTATGGGCTGAGCTATACCGATTTCAGCCTGACCGACATGGCCCTGTCTTCGACCACACTGAACAAGACCGACAACCTCGTCGCCAGCATCATGGTGAAAAATACCGGCCAGCGTGACGGCGAAACGGTGGTTCAGCTGTATATCCGCGATGTCGTTGCCTCCGTCGCCCGGCCGGTCAAAGAACTGAAAAACTTTCAAAAAATCATGCTCAAGGCCGGCGAGGAGAGAGCAGTCCACTTCAGCATTAACGAGAACGACTTGAAGTTCTTCAATGCCCAACTGGAATACGTCGCCGAGCCGGGTGAGTTCCGGGTGCAAATCGGCCTGGATTCCCAGGATGTGAAGGAGCAGAGCTTTGAATTGCTGTCAGAACAAGCCAGTCAAGACAATCATCCGCCCAGTGCAGAACCTGTAGACGCGAGCGGTGCGGCGATCCGACTTGCCCACGAAGAACGATGATGCGTAATCCCTGGAAACCGCGGTGCATTCTTCGCGGGCAAGCTTCGCTCCTACGGGGTCATTTCGCCCCCTCCAACCAAACGGACGGTGCCTGCCCCAGCACACGACGAAACATCGTCGAAAACGCCGCCGGGCTTTCATAACCAAAATCCAGGGCAATGCGCGTCACCGGCGTGCCCACCGCCAACCGCGCCAAGGCCAGCACCACGCAGGCTCGCTGCCGCCATTGGCTGAAACTCAGCCCGGTTTGTTGGCGGAACAGACGATTGAACGTACGCAAACTGATATGCAACTGATCGGCCCATTGCTGCGGCGATTGGTGAGCGTTCGGTTGCCGGAGAAACCTCTGACACAACCCGAGCAACCGCGAATCCACAGGCAACGGAATGTGCAATGGCAGGTGAGCACTGCGCGCCAGTTCATGCAGCAACAAGTCGATCAGCGCCCCATCGCGCCCGGCCTCGTCGTACTCCAGCGCAACCTCCACCGCCTCCATCAGTAAATGCCGCAGCAACGGCGAAACACTGATCACCTGGCAGCGGCTGCCCAGATCAACCGCCCCCGGTTCGATATACACACTGCGAGTGCTCACCCCCAGCATCAACACCTCATGCGCCACCCCCGGCGGAATCCACACCGCCCGCTGCGGCGGCACCACCCAATTGCCGTCGAGCGTGCTCACCTGCATCACCCCGGTGGCGCCATACAACAACTGCGCCCGTCGATGGGTATGGCGCGGCAACCGATGACCGTCGGGATAATCCGTACCGATGGCCACCACCGGCCGTGGCGTGTCGTCCAGCAGATCAATCGAAACATTGCGCATCGAGCGGCACCCAGCGGTTGGCGTAAACGCAAACATTATTGGCTGACTTGCTGAAGCAGGCCAAGCCATATCGCTCTATCGTCGGCCACTCTCAACCCACGGACGATGCGCGATGTTTTTCTACCTCTTGCTGGCACTCTTCGGCTGCATGACCGGCGTCACCGCCGTGCTGTTCGGCTTCGGCGGCGGATTTGTCGTCGTGCCCTTGCTGTACCGCATGCTCACGGCCAGCCACGGCATCGACGACCCCATCGGCCAAGCGGCGATGCACATTGCCGTAGCCACCTCGACCTGCGTGATGATCGTCAATGCGCTAATCGCCACCAGAAAACATCACCACGCCGGCAATCTCATTCGCCATTACTTGTGGCCGTTGGGCGGGTTCATCGGCTTGGGCGCGATCGTCGGAGCTGTGGTCGCGATGCGGGCGAGTGGTGAGTTGATCCGTTTTGCCTTCATCGTTTACCTGGGCGTGACCATTCTGGATTGCTTGTTCAGACGCGGTTTTCTTACACAGTCCTACATCGAAATCCCACGGCGATTGGGCGGGGCAGAAGTGTCTGGCGGCGGTGTGGGAATTGGCGCTATCGCCACGTTTCTTGGGGTGGGCGGCAGCGTCATGACCGTGCCGTTGCTAAGACGCTGTGGCCTCAGCATGTCGCAAGCCACATCCATGGCTAATCCATTGAGTCTTCCGGTTGCGGTGGCCGGAACGCTGACCTATATGGCGATGGCGGGGTTTACCGAGTTTGATCTGGGGGCGTGGTTTGTCGGCTATGTGGACGTGCTGGCGTTTGCGGTGCTGACGGTTGGGTCGCTGGTGGGGATTCGGCTGGCCACGCCGTGGATCGGGCGGATACCGGATCGGGTGCATGCGCGGGTTTATATTGGTTTGCTGGTAGTGGTGATGCTCAGCATGGCGACGAAGTGGGGCGTGCAATGAGGCTCGATTCTCCCCTGCAACCTCGCCATAATCCGTCCCCCGTTCAACTTGCGCCGCATGCAACCTGCCCGGCGCGGCTTCCGACTCATTCAGGGATCGATCAATGTTCAAAGGATTGTTACGCCTGGCGCCAGTCGCCACGCTGTTACTCATGCTGTGTTCCACTGCTCATGCCGAGGACGGGAGACGAGTGTTCACCGGTACCTTGGGCAAGATGCCGATCGTGCTGGAGCTCAACACCAACCAGCCGGACGAAGTCACCGGCCGCTACTTCTATGAGAAATACCATCGCGATCTGGAGCTGAGCGGCTCGCTGCAAGAAGAGACCCTGACGCTAACCGAAGGCAACAACCGCTACGGTGAAGACAAACCCCAGCCAACCCTGAAGCTGCAAGAAACGGCCAACGGCTGGCAAGGCGAATGGAAAGGCCCCAAGGGCAAAGTTCTGCAAATGCAATTGACCGAGGCCAAGCTCCCAACACCGGCAGCAGATGCCTTGCCCTTCATCGCCGCGCTGCCGAAAAGCGATCCTTACGAATATCTGCGCCTGCAAGGCTTGAAACTCAAACCGGGCAAGAAAGAGTCCTTCATGGGCTACGACCTGCAATGGTGGACGGAGCCCGCGTCGGGTCTCTCCATGTTCAGCATCGAGTCCGGCTACCCGAAAGCTGACYAGCAGCGGATCAATCAGCAATTGTTGGAGCGGCTCTGGAGCGAAGTCATCAACTACCACGGCTGCTTGCTGGGAGGTGGGGAATATGCCGAATTCGACCAAGGCGTCGCCCCCCAATTCCTGTCGCCCGATGTGGTCAGCCTGAACATCTCCACCAGCTACAGCTGCGGCGGCGCTCACCCGGATTTTGGCAATTCGCCGATCAACCTCGACGTTCACACCGGCCATAGCCTGTCGCTGGAAGACGTGCTGTGGGTGGGTAACGGCAAGCCGCTGCTGCACGCCGACCGCGACGGCGCGAGCGATACATCGTTGACCGAGGAAGAGAGCAAGGCACGATTCACTTATCAGCGCGAAGTGTTCGTACCATGGCTGATCAAGCAATTCACCGCGCTGTACCCCGAGGAAATGCAGAAGCCGGCGGACGAGGACAGCTGCGACTACACCGACGAAAGCGTTTGGGGTTATTCCAACTGGCACTTCACCGCAAAAGGCCTGTACCTGGGACCGTACTTCGCCCGCGTACAACGCAATTGCGATGACCCGGGCTGGTCAGTGCTGCCGTACTCCGTGGTCAAGCAAAACCCCGGCGCGGTCAAACTCGAACTGCCAAAAAATTAAACCCTAGCCCGACGCCAACCCCGGCGCTTCCCGAATAATGAAGTGATCCAGGTTCTCGATGTTGGCACTGAACACCCCGAACGTCTGTTCGGGGTTTTTCTTGCTCGGCACCTGCTTCAACTCCGGCGTCACGCCATAAAAGAAGCAATACAACTCGGCATCACTGTCGACGGCGTGCTTGATCTCTTCCAGAAACGCTTTGCGCTTGCGGTAGTTGTCGATCAGCTTCTTGCTCAGATAAACGTTGACCGAATAAGGCTTCTTCTTCGCCTCGTCCGGTTGCTTGAACCAGACCTTCTGTTCGAAATCGATGCGAAAGCTCTGGGTGTAATCCTTGATCTCCTTGATCTTGCCCCAGTAAATCAGCCCCTTGTTGTCCTGCAGGTACTCGATCTTCTTGAAGAACGACCCATAAGGCGCCGTGTGCTCGCCAATCTTCAGCGGCATGCGCTTGAGCAGCTCCTTGTCCGCGAAGTTCGACACAAAACACTCAACGGGATGGGCGAAGACACTGGTCTTGTCCGGCGCCGACTCCCGGCTTGGCTGCTCGACGTTACTGCTCGCTGAAGTGAGTGTTGGGGCATCGCGCAAAACATCCGCTGCCACCGCCGGGCTCGCAGGCTTACGCACATACTCACGCCGAGTCAGCAACAACTCCGACGGAAAATGCTCCTCCCGACCGTCATCCGACTCCGCCCCGTCCGTCTCCAGGCCCGATGCCGGCGTCTTCAGACTGACATAAGGACAATCCGCCACATGCCGCGTGCTGGGCATGTTCTTGAAGTGCGGCGTGYGCACGTAATTCACATTCTTGGCGTTGAACGTTCCCAACACGTTGGCGGCATCGAAGGACAAACGACAGGCATCGTTGGGGCACTGGAAGTGCTCTTTGGCGGAATCGAACTCCATGGTTTCGTCGAAATTCAAATCGCGCACGTCATAGATCGACAGCTTGTCGTCGAGGCTGAGGCAGTAGGCGAGGTCGAATTTCATGGCGGGCTCGGGTCCTTGAGTGGGGAAGGGTATTAATAGCGGGAGGGGCGTGATAACGCACCTCTTAATTCGTCAATATCTTCAATCCTGGGGCGTACGCGTGGCACGTTTGGCCGCGCACGATGAGGTGCAGTTACGATTTTGCTATCTACGGCATCTGTAAAAAAGGAGATGTTTCTGCGGGGTTTGATTGAGCTGCTGAAGCTGCTGAAGCTGCTGAAGCTGCTGGAGCGAAACTCTTCCTTTGCTGATCGAAATGTGGGGTTTTTTCGCGAAGCCTGTAGGAATTTTCATGTTGTTTGGTAGGCTTCATCTTCTGTTATGAGGATGAATGGATGCCTGCTGTCATTGCCGAAAATGATGTATCGAAGTGGTCCGATAAAACCGGGGCCCGGTATCACTTCCCAAAGCAGTACAGACCGGTGCTCTCCGAAGGAATGGAGGTGCTGTACTACAAAGGGAAAATGAAAAATAAGGCTTTTTCGGATCAGCGCCTGAGTGCGAACCCACACTATTTTGGTGTTGCTCGAGTAGGGAAGATATATGCGGACAAGGACAGCACAAAGGGTGATCTGTTTGCTGATATTGAGGATTTCAAGCCTTTTGAGTTTGCAGTCCCGAACAAAATTGATGGGGAATACCTTGAGCCAATTCCTCAAAAACTAAAAAACAATTATTGGCGCAGAAGTGCTCGGGAAATTGATCAAGCCGTATTTGACAGAATTTGCTCTCACGCGGTGCTGAAGACGCAACTGGATGACGGTTCTAGCCCAATCGATGGCGCGCAGGAGTTTGAGACTAGAGTTACCGGCATTGAAGGGAAAAAAGTCGCCTATTACGGCGTTAGATATGAGCGCAACCCAAAGCTTAGGCTGCAAGCAATCAAAATTCACGGGCTTCGATGTAACGCCTGTGAATTTGATTTTGAGAAGGCTTACGGCGAGCACGCGAAAGGCTTTATCCACGTACACCATGTGAAGCCCATTTCTGAATATGAAGAAGACCAGGTGGTAGATCCAGCAACCGACATGATTACACTCTGCGCAAATTGCCACGCGGTTGTTCATAAAAAGCCCAACCAGTTGCTGAGCGTTGAACAACTGAAAGGCATTCTCAGTGGGCGTTGGGTTTTCGACAACTTAACCTAAGGTAGCTGTGTGCTGTAAGAGGAGTGTTGCAGGGAAGTTTGAAGTGATTTGCTTGTCGGACGACTGAACTTCGGCTTCTGATCACCCTAACTTGGGATATCGATACAATTGCCCGAGGGTTGAAAACCCTCGGGCAATACTTGGTAATCAAAGCTGTCTGCGAATTGCTAAAAATAGCTACGGATTTCGCTGGCATTCCTAAAACACGGCGCCTAGCCCGTCCAATGCTTCTACGACTGAAACACCTGAACGACCCTCCGCCACCATGGTTTCGGCACATTCACCCGACTTTGAGTCTGATCATTTAACAGGTAAGGCATATCCCGTAACCGAATCCAACCTTCATTATGCCAATGCAGCAGACTCAACGACATTTCCGGCCAATCCAACAAGCTCAACATCGGCCGATCTGAATTTTCAGATTGCTCTGCATCGCGCAAGGCCGGCACCACCTGATGGGTCAACCACTCTCGTAGCAACCGATTCCCTGGAACGTAGTGATACACCAACAGCGCATACACGCCGGACTCACTGAGCATCAGCTGTTTTTCTGGTTGCCGGAAATACTCAATCCACAAGACGCGACGCTGATCTTTATCCAGTTTGCTGACCATGCGATCACTCAGATGGACACCCATCAAACGGCCAATATCGCGGGCGCAGAACCATGGCTGGTTTTCAAGGAGGAGAGCATGGAGGTGGAGGTTGTGGCGGGTGAAGATCGTCGGCCTAAAGGGATCACGCATGACCGATCGGTGTGGAGTTTCTGCAGGCATATCCATTACCTCTACGTATGAGTGGAAGAGGGCCGGAACCCGACGTAGAGGATCTAAGAAATCCCAACAGGCTGTTTCTCCCACTCACAGGATTACGCGTATATCGCTGATATCAGCGCGCGTACTGAGGAAAGGAAGTTAGCTTCTACGTTGGGCGTTTCTTAGGCACCTGCTATAGAGCTTAGAGATGCTCTGAAACGACATCAATGCGGACGGTGCTGGAATTGTTGTAGGAGTTTTAGTAGCGAAGGTCGAAATTAGTGAGAATTTTCTTACCCAATAAAAAGGCCCCGATCAGATCAGGGCCTCTTGCAATTCGATTTTTCGATTTACATCGTCAAATCACGGCGAGCTCGGAAATCAATCCCAGCTCAACGCCCCACCAGTCTGATACTCAATAACCCGCGTCTCGAAGAAATTCTTCTCTTTCTTCAAGTCCATGATCTCGCTCATCCAAGGGAACGGGTTAGTCGTCCCTGGATACTCTTCCTTCAAACCAATCTGGCTCAAACGACGGTTAGCGATGAACTTCAGGTAGTCCTCCATCATCGCCGCATTCATGCCGAGTACGCCGCGTGGCATGGTGTCCCGCGCGTATTCGATCTCCAGCTGAGTGCCCTGCAGAATCATTTGCGARGCTTCTTCCTTCATCTCGGCATCCCACAAGTGCGGGTTTTCGATTTTGATCTGGTTGATCACGTCGATGCCGAAGTTCAGGTGCATGGATTCGTCGCGCAGGATGTATTGGAACTGCTCGGCGACGCCGGTCATTTTGTTGCGGCGGCCCATGGAGAGGATTTGGGTGAAGCCGCAGTAGAAGAAGATGCCTTCCAGAACGCAGTAGTAGGCGATCAGGTTGCGCAGCAGCTCTTTGTCGGTTTCGACGGTGCCGGTTTCGAACTTCGGATCGGAGATCGAACGGGTGTATTTCAGGCCCCAGGTGGCTTTTTTCGCGACCGATGGGATCTCGTGGTACATGTTGAAGATTTCGCCTTCATCCATGGCCAACGATTCGATGCAGTACTGGTAGGCGTGGGTGTGGATCGCCTCCTCGAAGGCCTGGCGCAGGATGTACTGGCGGCATTCCGGGTTGGTGATCAGGCGGTACACGGCCAGGACCAGGTTGTTGGCAACCAGGGAGTCGGCGGTGGAGAAGAAGCCGAGGTTGCGCATCACGATGCGGCGCTCGTCGTCGGTCAGGCCTTCCGGGTTTTTCCAGAGGGCGATGTCGGCGGTCATGTTGACTTCTTGCGGCATCCAGTGGTTTGCGCAGCCGTCCAGGTACTTCTGCCATGCCCAGTCGTATTTGAATGGCACGAGCTGGTTGAGGTCGGCGCGGCAGTTGATCATGCGCTTTTCATCGACAGCTACACGGGCAGAGGCGCCTTCCAGTTCGGCGAGGCCTTCGGCGACGTCGAGGGAATCCAGGGCAGCCTTGGCGCGGGCGATGGCGGCGGAGTCCGTCGCGGTCACGGCGCGGGCCTCTTGAGCGGCGGCACCACCGGCGCTGTCGAGGCGGTCCATGTTGGCTTCAGAAGCGTGGCCGGCATTGGCGCCTTTTACAGCGACTTCGCCGTCATCTTCTTTGTCGAATTCGTCCCAGCTCAGCATGACGTGTCGTCTCCTGCGTGAGGGCCAGATTGCCCGTGTGAAAACTGATAGGTTGGTTTTTCACACGGCCGGTTCTGGCCGCGTTGGATCTAAAGGAAATGTAGCTTGCAGTAGTAAAAATTACGCACGCAGTACATGGATTCTGTACGGAGCAAGCCGACTAGTCGCGTTGTGGTAGGGCGAATTGCCTACCAGCCGCATGGGGCTTGGCTTACCGAGAGTTGAGGCCTGTAGAAGAGTATTTTACGGCCAAATCAACGGCGCAGAGTATAGACTTTGATGAGGTTTTAGGCCGATTTTTTTTTCGATCATATTGCCGCACCTACGGGAAGAGACAGGGCGAAATGATGTGAGGCTAGCGTGTGCTGGGTTTAAGGCGGGGGAGGTACCAAAAATGTATCTCGTCAGTTTTCTAGCTAGAAATGACTAAGCCCGACCGAAGTCGGGCTGTGATGTCGCGCCCGGTTTCAGCTGAAACGAGCGGCACCCACGCGGTCAGTACCATCAGCGGCAACCTTGGCGGCACCGATGTGATCGGCGCCATCGGCAGCGACTTTGGCAGCGCCCGTACGATCAAAACCGTCAGCCGCGAAAGAGGCAGAACCGGTGTGGTCGTATCCGTCAGAAGCGACAGCCGCGTCGTTGAAGGCAGCCGAGCCAGTGCGGTCGTACCCATCGGCGGCGAAGGTGTTGGCGGCCAGGACGGAAAGGGTCAGGGCGAGGATCAGTTTGGTTTTCATGGTAGTGGCTCCAGGTTCGTTGGCGTTTTGCCTTGGTGTGGAATTCATACTACGCCAGATAATTAGATTAAAAAGTGCAAATAAATGCTTAAAACAATCGTATTTATCGATGCAAGGCTCGGCGCTTCATCTGGTCTCTAAAAAAGGATGGGTCGAGCCTCGGGAGATAAAAGTGGGGCGGATCAGCCGTTGGAGCAGCCGTTACCCATGACGCTGTAACGCAGAATGTGTCGCTGGCCTTTGGAGTCGTCGTAGACCATTTTGGCCGGGACCACTTCGCAGACATTCGGGATTTCGCTCATCGAGACAACTTTGGCGATGTCCAGATGGGTGGAGTAGGTGTATTCCTCGACGACGGGTTGTTGTTTTGCGGCATCAGTCGGAGCCTCGTCTGCCATGGCGGTTGCGCACAGACTGCTGAGGGCCAGAACCAATAAAGCTTTCATTTAAAAGTTACCTTTCTGAGGTCGAATGGGGTCACGCAATCTTTTTAGGATTGCGTGTGGAGCTTTAGTAAAGAGTCTTGGATTAACTGCCTTCGTGGGGGCTGCAACTGGGTTAATCACATTGCCGTGTTGGCGAGACCGATTTTAGGCTTGGGAATGGCGGGCATATAGCTGTGCTTTTGATAAACACTTTTGGCAGATTTGGTAACAATCTCCGCGAAGATCAAAAGATCGCAAGCTTCGCCAGCTCCTGCGAGGCCCCGCAATAGCCGGGTTTGAGCGCTTCGTCGCGGTATAGCCACATTTTGTAGGGGCTTGTTACTACCATCGTCGAATGGTTCTATAGGCCCGTCCCGGCTACAACTGGGGCCATACAAAAACAACTATTCCACCGAGGTAAGAAAGATGAGTGCGGCTTCTTTGTATCCCGTTCGTCCCGAGGTAGCAGCCAATACGCTGACTGACGAGGCCACTTACAAGGCCATGTACCAGCAATCGGTCGTCAACCCGGACGGCTTCTGGCGCGAACAAGCCAAGCGCCTCGACTGGATCAAGCCTTTCACCACGGTGAAGCAGACGTCCTTCGACGATCACCATGTCGACATCAAATGGTTCGCCGACGGCACGCTGAACGTTTCCTACAACTGCCTCGACCGTCATCTGGCCGAGCGTGGCGATCAAGTCGCGATTATTTGGGAAGGGGATGACCCTGCCGAAAGCCGCAACATCACCTACCGCGAGCTGCACGAACAAGTCTGCAAGTTCGCCAACGCCTTGCGCGGCCAGGATGTGCACCGCGGCGATGTGGTGACCATCTATATGCCGATGATCCCCGAAGCCGTGGTCGCCATGCTGGCCTGCGCCCGGATCGGTGCGATTCACTCGGTGGTGTTCGGTGGTTTCTCCCCGGAAGCCCTGGCCGGTCGCATCATCGACTGCAAATCCAAAGTGGTGATCACCGCCGACGAAGGCATTCGTGCCGGCAAGAAGATCTCGCTCAAGGCCAACGTCGACGACGCCCTGACCAACCCGGAAACCAGCAGCATTCAGAAAGTCATCGTGTGCAAGCGTACCGGCGGCGACATCAAGTGGAACCAGCATCGCGACATCTGGTACGAAGACCTGATGAAAGTGGCGGGCACCGTCTGCGCGCCAAAAGAAATGGGCGCCGAAGAAGCGCTGTTCATCCTTTATACCTCCGGTTCCACCGGCAAGCCGAAGGGCGTGCAGCACACCACTGGCGGTTATTTGCTGTACGCGGCAATGACCCATGAGCGCGTGTTCGACTACCGCCCGGGCGAAATCTACTGGTGCACCGCCGACGTCGGCTGGGTCACCGGCCATTCTTATATCGTCTATGGCCCGCTGGCCAACGGTGCGACCACGCTGCTGTTCGAAGGCGTGCCGAACTATCCGGACATCACCCGAGTGGCGAAGGTTGTCGACAAGCACAAGGTCAACATCCTCTACACCGCGCCGACCGCGATCCGCGCGATGATGGCGTCGGGCACTGCCGCTGTTGAAGGCGCCGATGGCAGCAGCCTGCGTCTGTTGGGTTCGGTCGGTGAGCCGATTAACCCGGAAGCGTGGGATTGGTACTACAAGAATGTCGGCCAGTCCCGTTGCCCGATCGTGGATACCTGGTGGCAGACCGAAACAGGCGGCAACATGATGAGCCCGCTGCCGGGCGCTCACGCGCTGAAACCTGGCTCGGCAGCACGGCCGTTCTTCGGCGTGGTGCCGGCGTTGGTGGACAACCTGGGCAACATCATCGAAGGCGTTGCCGAGGGCAACCTGGTGATCCTCGACTCGTGGCCAGGCCAGGCGCGTACGCTGTATGGCGACCATGACCGTTTCGTCGACACCTACTTCAAGACTTTCCGTGGCATGTACTTCACCGGTGACGGTGCGCGTCGTGACGCAGACGGTTACTACTGGATCACTGGTCGCGTGGATGACGTGCTCAACGTTTCCGGCCACCGCATGGGCACCGCCGAGATCGAAAGCGCGATGGTCGCTCACCCGAAAGTCGCCGAAGCGGCGGTGGTGGGTGTGCCGCACGACATCAAGGGGCAGGGCATTTATGTCTACGTCACGTTGAATGCGGGCGAAGAGCCGAGCGAGCAACTGCGCCTGGAGCTGAAGAATTGGGTGCGTAAAGAGATTGGCCCGATTGCCTCGCCGGATGTCATTCAATGGGCGCCGGGTCTGCCGAAAACCCGTTCGGGCAAGATCATGCGCCGGATTCTGCGCAAGATCGCCACGGCGGAATACGACGGGTTGGGCGATATCTCCACCCTG
This sequence comes from Pseudomonas sp. 05N433, assembly GCF_056396925.1. Taxonomy (NCBI): domain Bacteria; kingdom Pseudomonadati; phylum Pseudomonadota; class Gammaproteobacteria; order Pseudomonadales; family Pseudomonadaceae; genus Pseudomonas; species Pseudomonas sp. 05N433. The sequence goes on from NZ_JBFTML010000036.1 coordinate 68,612, forward strand.
GCGGATCCGGGTGTGGTGCAGCATTTGATTGATACGCACAAGACCATGAACGTCGCTTAAGCGCCGATTCCTGAGTCATCGAAGCCCCGCCAGGTGTTGAGCCTGGTGGGGCTTTTTCGTACTGATCTTCAACCAATAATTATCGGCTTCCCCCGTAGGCCATTTCCCATTGTTACCCATCACCTTTCAAGTAACTGAATGTGTAACCTCCCGCCCGATAACGAGGCATTGGGAAACGAAAAGCCCCGTTTCAGGGCTTCTCAATCGCCATGAAAAATAAGACACAACGCTACGCTTGCCGGATTAGAAGGGTTTGCCAATAATAGGCCCGCAATTTGCAACATAGATCGGTTCACTGTCTTTTGCTCTTGCATGAAATTGCGGAGCTGTCAACGTGCCCAGGTGGCATTCTCGGTGCTTCTGTAATTTGTTGTCGCATTGAAGAAATATCGGCTTCGGGCCTGTCGTTAGAATGCCAATCACTCGCTCGTCGTTGCCTGCGTTGAAATCAGCGCACGGTTCCTAGGACGCAGCACCGCTTTTTGGTTTAACCATTCGCATATTGGGCTGTCGCTCACTCTGCCGTTTTTGCCCTTTACCGATGGAGTCCCAAGATGAAGAAACTCGTGCTGCTTGGCGCCCTGGCACTGTCCGTGCTGTCCCTGCCGACATTCGCCGATGAAAAACCTCTGAAAATCGGTATCGAAGCGGCTTACCCTCCGTTCGCCTCCAAAGCACCGGACGGCAGCATCGTGGGTTTCGACTACGACATCGGCAACGCCCTGTGCGAAGAGATGAAGGTCAAGTGCCAGTGGGTCGAGCAAGAGTTCGACGGCCTGATCCCGGCACTCAAAGTGCGCAAGATCGACGCGATCCTGTCGTCCATGTCGATCACTGAAGACCGCAAGAAGTCCGTGGACTTCACCAACAAGTATTACAACACCCCGGCTCGCCTGGTCATGAAGGCCGGCACTCAAGTCAGCGAAAACCTGACTGAGCTGAAGGGCAAGAACATCGGCGTGCAACGTGGTTCGATCCACGAGCGTTTCGCCCGCGAAGTCCTGGCCCCGCTGGGTGCCGAGATCAAGCCTTACGGTTCGCAGAACGAAATCTACCTCGACGTGGCCGCTGGCCGCCTCGACGGCACCGTGGCAGACGCTACCCTGCTGGATGACGGCTTCCTGAAAACCGACGCCGGCAAGGGCTTCGCCTTCGTTGGCCCTGCCTTCACCGACGTCAAATACTTCGGCGACGGCGTAGGGATCGCGGTTCGCAAGGGCGACGCGCTGAAAGACAAGATCAACACCGCGATCGCGGCCATTCGCGCGAACGGCAAGTACAAGCAAATCCAGGACAAATACTTCGCCTTCGATATCTACGGCAAGTAATCGTCCCCGCAACAAGTCCGAAATGGCGCAAGCAACAGGATCTCTGAGGTTTGCGCCATTTTTTCATCCCAACTTTCGAGGACCTGAATCATGTTGAAAGGCTACGGGGCTGTCATCCTCGATGGCGCATGGCTGACGCTTCAGCTCGCCTTGTCGTCCATGGCCCTGGCCATCGTCCTGGGGCTGATCGGCGTTGCGCTGCGTCTGTCGCCGGTGCGCTGGCTGGCCTGGCTGGGCGATCTGTATTCCACGGTGATCCGCGGTATTCCCGATCTGGTGCTGATCCTTCTGATTTTCTACGGCGGCCAGGACCTGCTCAACCGCGTTGCGCCGATGCTCGGCTATGACGACTACATCGACCTGAACCCGTTGGCCGCCGGTATCGGCACCCTGGGCTTCATCTTCGGTGCGTACCTGTCGGAAACCTTCCGTGGTGCGTTCATGGCGATCCCCAAAGGTCAGGCAGAAGCCGGCATGGCGTACGGCATGAGCAGTTTTCAGGTGTTCTTCCGGGTGTTGGTGCCGCAGATGATTCGCCTGGCGATTCCGGGCTTCACCAACAACTGGCTGGTACTGACCAAGGCCACCGCGCTGATTTCGGTGGTGGGTCTGCAAGACATGATGTTCAAGGCCAAGCAGGCGGCAGACGCTACCCGCGAGCCTTTCACCTTCTTCCTCGCGGTGGCGGCGATGTACCTGGTGATCACCAGCGTCTCGTTGCTGGCATTGCGTCATCTTGAGAAGCGCTACTCGGTAGGCGTAAGGGCGGCTGAGCTATGATCTTCGACTACAACGTCATTTGGGATGCCTTGCCGCTGTACTTCGGCGGGCTGGTGACCACCCTCAAACTGCTCGCGCTGTCGCTGTTCTTCGGTTTGCTGGCGGCACTGCCGCTGGGGCTGATGCGCGTCTCCAAGCAGCCGCTGGTCAACATGAGTGCCTGGCTGTTCACCTACGTGATCCGCGGCACGCCGATGCTGGTGCAGCTGTTCTTGATCTACTACGGTCTGGCGCAATTCGAAACCGTACGTGAAAGCTTCCTCTGGCCATGGCTGTCCAGTGCCTCGTTCTGTGCGTGCCTGGCCTTCGCGATCAACACCAGCGCCTACACCGCCGAAATCATCGCCGGCAGCCTGCGCGCCACGCCGAACGGCGAGATCGAAGCGGCCAAGGCCATGGGCATGTCGCGAATCAAGATGTACAAGCGGATCCTGCTGCCATCGGCCCTGCGCCGGGCGCTGCCGCAGTACAGCAACGAAGTGATCATGATGCTGCAGACCACCAGTCTGGCGTCGATCGTGACCCTGATCGACATCACCGGTGCCGCGCGCACGGTCAACGCTCAGTTCTACTTGCCGTTCGAAGCCTACATCACCGCCGGCGCGTTCTACCTGTGCCTGACGTTCATTCTGGTGCGCCTGTTCAAAATGGCCGAACACCGCTGGCTGGGCTATCTGGCCCCGCGGAAGCATTGATATGGAACGTATCGATCATGCTTTGCCGTGGAGCCACCTGGGCAGTGAACGCCGGATCTCGGTGTTCCGCTTCGGTACTGGCGAGCGCAAGGCCTATATCCAGGCCAGCCTGCACGCCGATGAACTGCCGGGGATGCGCACGGCCTGGGAGCTGAAAAAACGCCTGACCGAACTTGAAGCTCAAGGCTTGCTCAACGGTGTGATCGAACTGGTGCCGGTGGCCAATCCATTGGGCCTGGGTCAATTGCTGCAAGGCAATCATCAGGGGCGTTTCGAAGCGGGCAGCGGCAAGAACTTCAACCGGGATTTCGTCGAACTCAGCGCGCCGGYGGCCGCCGAACTCGATGGGCATCTGGGTGATGATCCGCATGCCAATATTCGACTGATCCGTCAGGCCATGAGCGATCACCTGGCAGCTTTGCCAGAGGCGAGCAGCCAGTTGCAAGGCATGCAGCGTATCTTGCTCAGCCATGCCTGCACCGCCGATGTGGTGCTGGATCTGCATTGCGATTGCGAAGCGGCGCTGCACATGTACGCCTTGCCGCAACACTGGTCGCACTGGCGTTCACTGGCTGCGCACTTGAACGTCAAGGTCGGTCTGCTGGCGGAAGATTCCGGCGGCAGTTCCTTTGACGAAGCGTGCTCGCTGCCGTGGCTGCGTTTGTCGCGTCTGTTCCCGGATGCGCAGATTCCACTGGCCTGCCTGGCGACGACCATCGAACTGGGTGGTCAGGCCGATACCGGTCGCGCTGAGGCAGAAGCTCACGCCGAAGGCATTCTGGCGTTCCTCGCCGAGCAAGGCTTGATCGGCGGTGAATGGCCCAAGCCTGCGCAAGACGCGTGCGAAGGCATGCCGTTCGAAGGCACCGAATTGCTGTTCGCGCCGCATCCTGGCGTGCTGAGTTTTCTGCGTAAACCCGGTGAATGGGTTGAAGCAGGCGACGAGATTTTTGAAGTGATCGATCCGCTGGCGGATCGGGTCAGCACGGTGTGTGCTGGTACGTCCGGGGTGCTGTTTGCCATTGAGCGGCTGCGTTACGCCCAACCCGGTTTCTGGCTGGCCAAGGTGGCGGGGCGCGAAGCGCTGCGTCACGGGCGCTTGCTCAACGACTGACTGACTGTTTTTGTGAGAACCGACCGCATGTACAAACTTGAAGTCCAAGACCTGCATAAACGCTATGGCAGTCACGAAGTGCTCAAGGGCGTGTCCCTGAAAGCGGCGGCTGGCGATGTGATCAGCATCATCGGCTCCAGTGGCTCCGGCAAAAGTACTTTCCTGCGTTGCATCAACCTGCTCGAGCAGCCACACGCGGGCAAGATTCTGCTCAACAATGAAGAGCTGAAACTGGTTGCCAACAAGGACGGCGCGCTGAAAGCCGCCGACCCGAAACAGCTGCAACGCATGCGTTCGCGCCTGTCGATGGTGTTCCAGCATTTCAATCTGTGGTCGCACATGACCGCGCTGGAAAACATCATGGAAGCGCCGGTGCATGTGCTCGGTGTGTCCAAGGCGGAAGCCCGCGAGAAAGCCGAGCACTACCTGAACAAGGTCGGCGTGGCCCATCGCAAGGACGCCTACCCAGGGCACATGTCTGGTGGCGRGCAGCAACGTGTGGCGATTGCCCGTGCGCTGGCGATGGAACCCGAAGTGATGTTGTTCGACGAACCGACCTCGGCCCTCGACCCRGAGTTGGTAGGTGACGTGCTGAAAGTCATGCAGGCCCTGGCACAGGAAGGCCGGACCATGGTGGTGGTGACGCACGAAATGGGCTTTGCCCGTGAAGTGTCGAACCAGCTGGTGTTCCTGCACAAAGGCGTCGTCGAAGAAAGCGGCAACCCGCGCGAAGTGCTGGTCAATCCGCAGTCGGAACGCTTGCAACAATTCCTCTCGGGCAGCCTCAAGTAATCGCTCCCGTTACGCACCAAATTAGGTCATGCTGCGCACCGCGCGCCAGATGGTCTAATTTGGTTGCAGCCGCCTTTGGCTTTAACACTGTTTTCGTTTCGGATTGCCCGCCATGACTGCCCATCGAATTGGTTTCCTGATTTGGCCCAGCACTAAAGCTCTGACGCTTGCGCTGGCTGAGGAGGCCTTGCGTGTTGCCCAGCGTGTGCACCCGGACGTTGTTTACGAATTGTCGTTTTTGCAGGCCGAACCGCCGACCGACGGCGCCTGGCAATTGCCCGGTGAGCCATGGGCCGGCAAGCTCGAAAACTTTCAGAAACTGTTCCTGCTCGCCGATGAGCCACCGACTTCTCTCGCGCCGCCGCTCAGCAGTGCGTTGAAACAGCTGGTGCGCGCCGGTTGTGTGATCGGCGGATTGTCCGCCGGTGTTTACCCATTGGCGCAGTTGGGTTTGCTCGACGGTTATCGCGCTGCCGTGCATTGGCGCTGGCAGGACGATTTCGCCGAGCGTTTCCCGAAGGTGATTGCCACCAGTCACCTGTTCGACTGGGATCGTGACCGCTTGACCGCGTGCGGCGGCATGTCGGTGCTCGACCTGTTGCTGGCGGTGCTGGCCCGTGATCACGGCGCCGAACTGGCCGGTGCGGTGTCGGAAGAACTGGTGGTCGAACGCATTCGCGAGGGCGGCGAGCGCCAGCGTATTCCGTTGCAGAACCGCTTGGGTTCCAGTCATCCGAAGCTCACCCAGGCGGTGTTGCTGATGGAAGCCAACATCGAAGAGCCGCTGACCACCGACGAAATCGCCCAGCATGTGTGCGTATCGCGTCGGCAGCTGGAGCGGATCTTCAAGCAGTACCTCAACCGTGTGCCGAGCCAGTACTACCTGGAACTGCGCCTGAACAAGGCCCGGCAGATGTTGATGCAAACCAGCAAGTCGATCATTCAGATCGGCCTGTCGTGTGGCTTCTCTTCGGGGCCGCATTTCTCCAGTGCCTATCGCAACTTCTTCGGTGCTACGCCGCGGGAGGATCGCAACCAGCGGCGCAGCAGCAGCCCGTTCGAGTTGTCGTCGGTGCCGTCGGAGCGCGGTTGATCGATCAACCGCGCCATGATCGAGCGCTGTACTACTCGTCGATCTCCGAACCTTCAGAGTCGGAGATTTCTATTTCACCCCGATTGATCACGGCTTCCACACCAAAATCCGCGCCCGTGCGTTCGAAGTAAGCGATCAGCCGTAACAGGCTTTCCTCGGAAAATGGATTTCCCCTCAACGAAATATTATCTGCGACGTCCACCGGCAGTTCCGACAAGTCACTGGGCACCTCGGTGATGGCGTTGCCGCTCAAGTCTGCCCAGTCCAGCTCGGCCAGCTGTAACAGTCCATCCGGTATCCGGTTGATGCCGGTGTCGTTCAGCAGCACGGTCGCCAGTGCCGGCATCTGACTCACATCAGGCGTCTGTCCTAGCGGGTTCGAGCCCAGGTCGAGATAGTCGAGCTGTTCCATCCCCGCCAGGGCGGCGACCGATTCTGATGACAGACTGACGCGACACTCGGGGAGTGACATAGCCCTGAGTTGACCCATTTTGAACACCGCCTCCGGTATGTCGCCAAGGTCACAGCTGCGCAGCCTGAGGCTTTTCAGGTTGGGAAAGGACTCCAGGAAACGTCCGATGCGCGTCACCCCCTCCGCACTGCGAAACTCCAGTGACGACACATGGCTGAAATCAGCGCTCAGGGCAGGCAGTTCTCCATTGATGACCGTGGAAAGTGTCAGATCGTAGGTGGGTTCAAGCGTATCGCTGAAGTTATCCAGCTCCGCATCCCGTTGCCAGCAGTTCTCAAGGGCTTGCTTGAATTCGTCGCGGTTGGCGTGCTCGACAAGCAGTTGAGCTGCGCTGAAGGGTTCGTCTGTCAGTGGATGCAGGTCCGGAAGAGCGGCGGTCCAGGCAGACAGATCGTTCCTCAATTGGCTCAGCTCTTCTTCCAGGCGCGTCAACGCTACCCGACCTTCCTCCAGCGTGCCGGGCAATTCGTAGACGAACTCGCTGGCTTGCTCGACTTCCATGCCTGGGTAGAGTGCCCTGACACGATCAATGTCTGCCTCGGGTGCGAAAACGCCCATGTCGAAAGCGCTGTCGACGTGATGGTTTTTGATGAGTTGTCGCGAGCTGTCGGAAACCGGATTGTGCGTGAGGTGTATGCCACGCTTTTCATACAGCGGACTGTCGAACAAGGCTGCCGGCAGTTCGCTGATTCCATTGTTCATCAGCAGAAGGGTGTCCAGGCGCGGGTGTTGCAGAGTGCCGGGCGGGATTTCGGTCAGGTTGGTGCTGCTCAGGTCCAGATGGGTCAATTCAGTCATCGAGTCGATGCGGGGCACCGTTTCAAACGGGTTGCGGTAAAGATCCAGCATGGTCAGTTTGTTTAATGACGTCAGCTTCAACCAGGTGGGGGCGTCTACCCTGATGCCGCAATCGCTTAACACCAGCGCTTCAAGCTGCGGCATCCGGGTGATGGCATCGGGGAGGGTGGTCAGGGAGAAACGGCGCAGTTCCAGTCGGCGAAGTCCGCTGAAGCCCTGTAGAAAACCAGCAACACCTTGCGCTGCATGGCTGCCTTCCAGGGACAGCTGCGACACATGACTGAAATCTGCGGTCAACGATGGCAGATCACCCAGCATCGGTTCGTCGAACCTGAGCACGTACCGCTCCATGTCGTCCGCGGTGTCAAAATCCCGATCGGTTTGGCGCCGCCAGGCGCGCTGGATTTCCTGCGCCAGCAACCTGCGAATGTGTTGTTCGGCCTGGCGCTCCAGGGCGCTCAACGCAACCCCGGTGTCGGGGTGCGCCGTCGGGGCTTCGCTGATCCATCGACCCAGATCCAGATGCAATCGGTTCAGCTCGCGGTGTACGCGTGAGAGTGCTACCCGAGCGCCATCGGGGTGGCTTTGCAACGCCTGGACCACGGACTGCAATTGATCCTGGGACAGATCGGGATAAACCTCCCGGACCCTGTCGTTGAGGGTGGGTGTCATGCGATTGCCGCGGTCATAGCCCTCCGCACCACCAGGAAGGCGCATGGTGGTCGGGTCGTAGTAGGGTTTTCGATGGGGATGCCTGGCAAACAGAGTGCGTAGCGTCGGCTGGTCCAGCGCGTTTTCGGCAATGCGCTGTCTGAGGACCTGGGCGTCAGCGATGGCAGGGCTGAACGCATTGCGATGGGCCTGGGGCAACGTTTGAAAGAGTGCCTGGTAGAAATCACCGGGTGTCTCCTGATCAACGTGATAGGTGCCATCCTCGTTGGCCACCAGTGTTTTCACGATGGCTGCATCGGTCGGGCCAATGCTGTCGCGCACGGTGCCCTCGCTGGAGTAATCCCGCACCACTTCGATGCGTAGTCCGTCCGGCCAGCCGGGCAGTGCGTTCAGGCTGTGCAGGGCCACTCTGTGGGTGTCGACGTTTTCCAGCGCGTCGGTATAAAGGCCTTCATAGGCGCGGGTTGCGCGGACTGCCTCCATGGCTTTGTTCGCCGCGTCCTTTAGCCGCTGAGGCACGCGCCCACCGTGCAGCTGGCGTAACTCGGTGCCGGTGGCATTGCTCACCAGCTCTTGCGCCACATCGGTCGGCAGGCCCTGCACATCGGCGAGCAGTTGCTGAACCTGCACATCATCGGTGTGTTCCTGAGTGCTGTAGAGCCGCTCGAACAACGACTTGCGATATTGGCGGGCCAGTGTTGCCGTTTGCTGTCTGAAGGCTGGCGTTTGAGTTGCCGGTGTCGGCAGTGGCGTATCGACCGGCCATGAGTCATGGCGTGTCAGCAGTGCATGCTGCAGGGCGGTATCGGCTTTTTGATAGTGCCCGGGTTGATCGCTGCCGATCTGTTCGATAAACGTTTCGATGTCACGGTTGATCCGCCAACGCTTGATCGTGTCAGTCAGCAGCGAAGGCGGGCGATAGTTTTCGACATGCGCCTGGCGCAATACGTTGTCGTGGTAGCCGCTGATCCGCAGGATCTGTTCGCGCTCGGCACTGGTGAACGACTCGACACTATGGCCAAGACGACGCATGACCTTTTCCCGCTCCCAGTACAGCGGTTGCTCCAGTTCGGTTTGCCAGGCGCCGTGGTGGTTATGCCGCAGCGACGGCTGATAAGCATTGTTGCGGCGCGGATGCTCAATCTGGAACCTGTCCGACATGGGGTCGGGTTTCACTGAATACAGTTTTCCCTCAAGGCGCAGCATCGTTTTGCCCGCGTGTTGGTACAAGCCCAGATGATTGGGCTTTACCCCTTCGGGCAAACTGAGTGTCTGTTCATAAGGTGTGAGATCCGGCATCCAGTAACGGGTTTTGCCTCCGGCTGTGGCGACAGGTTTGAGCGGGTCGATGAGCGCGACGGCTTCACGGGGCAGAAGCCGGCTGAAGGCGCCGGCGGCGATTGCACCGCCCACCGCGAATGTCCCGACTTGAACGACGGTTTCGACGAACGTCATCAGGTGTCCGAACGCCTCTGTTTTCAGCCCTTCAGCCATGTCCACGATGCCTTCGAAGCTCTCGTCCAGTAACTGGTAGGCCATGTATCCCAGCATCAATTCACCAAACAACGGCACCAAGGGCGCCGCCACGAACGACGCAGCTTCAAGGATCCTGGAGGCCACTTTGCTGAAGGCATCCCACAATGCCCAGCGGGCGTCTCGATCGGCGCTGGCGGTGGAGACGGCGACAGTGCTGGCGTCGTTGAGGATTTTGTTCAGCTGCCGCTGATAGCCATGGTTCCACAGGTCCGCTTTGATCGGGAGCACGGAGAAACGCAGATTGGGACGCTCGACCGGCGTTTCGCGCCAGCTCGGCAATGGATCGCCGGGCTGGTGCTGATGCCAGGTCACGGTCTGGAGGCGGCTGTTGAGATCGGCGAAAAAGTGTCCGCGTTCCTTGTGCTCGACGAACCGGCTGAAGAACGTTTGATAAGCGGGTGTCCGCAGCTTGCGGGTCAGGTCGGTCATGAACGCCAGCGTGTCGGGGTATTGCTTGAGCGGATGTTCTGGGTCATCGGGAATATAGGCAATGAGCCGCGTACTCTTGCGTGCCCGCTCAAGGCTCGGCGCGAAAATGACAATGCCGGTCAGCGAGGATGACATCAGGGTCAGGTCGTGGCCATAGAGCGGCTGGCCATTGAGTCGCGCCCTCGAACCTCCTTCAACCATGCGCAGGAGCGCGAGGTGCGCATCATCTGGAATATCCTTGCGGATGTGTGCCATCTGCAGCGCCGACCTGAGTGCGGCCTTGTTCAGGCTGATCGTGCTGGATTTCAACGCGGCACCGGCCAACGGGTTGGTCAGCCCCACAAATTCCTTGAGATACGCGGTGTACTGGCCACCGATATCGAGTTCACGGCATAGCCGGGCGAAGGCCTGGACCGTGATTTTGTGCTTGATCGCCGGCAACGTTTCGAACTGCCCTGTGGACGACGGCTCGGTAATGAAGGTCGAAGCGGATTCGAAGGCATCTGCGGCTGTTTCCGATTCCTGGAAGTTATGCAGCGCGGCATCGAGCAGCGATACCGTCCAGGTGCGGGCGGCCCCGGTGTTGATTTTGAACAGGGTCGCGGTTTGTGGGATGTACAGGCGCAGGAAGGTGGTCTTGACGTCCAGTTCCAGACCAAACCGGGTTTTCAGGGCCGCGATGAGAAGGGGTTCGGCAAATGCCCGTGGGTTTTTCAGCGTGGACAGCTTTGAATCCAGACGATTTCTATGGTGCCAGTGTTCCTGGCTGAGCTTTTTCAGCGAGGCATGCTGTGAAGGTGTCGCGGTGCTATGCCATTGGGGAGTCGCAAGCGTGATGTTCTTGAGAGCGCAGCGGGTTTCAAGCGATGCCTCTAATGCCCAGGCGGGCAGATTGTTGAACAGGTGATGGTAATGATCATCCGGCTGCGTGACGAAGTGATCGTCGTCAGCGGCCCTAGGGTGATCGTTTTCGAGTTGGCTCATGCGCTATTCCCTTAGCGTTTGGATGAGTCGCCAGCAAAACAGACGATGAAGCACTGCGTGCGGTACATATTTACCGCATCGGTCGACAAGCCTGCCTATAACCTGTGCCGGCGGTTTAAACTGCGCCTTTGCGACCCTATATGTCGCATTGCCGTAAACCCGGGCAAAACCGGTGTTTGCGCTATAAGAAGTTGTCGCTTGGCGGCAAGGCCGGGCTGAAAACTGTCCTTACAATCCCCTCATCGCTCGCCAGTTTCAGGCGAGTGTTCCTCATCAGGAGACTCCGATGTCCGTTGAGCACGCTGCGGTAGAACGCGCCGATTTTGACCAGGTAATGGTTCCCAACTATGCGCCTGCCGCTTTCATTCCTGTGCGTGGCGCCGGTTCCCGTGTCTGGGACCAGACTGGCCGCGAGCTGATCGACTTCGCCGGCGGGATTGCCGTTAACGTACTGGGCCATGCGCACCCGGCGCTGGTCGCTGCCTTGACCGAACAGGCGAACAAGCTGTGGCACGTGTCCAACGTGTTCACCAATGAGCCGGCCTTGCGCCTGGCACATAAGCTGGTCGACGCTACGTTTGCCGATCGTGTGTTCTTCTGCAACTCCGGCGCCGAAGCTAACGAGGCCGCTTTCAAGCTGGCCCGTCGCGTGGCCCATGACCGTTTCGGTACCGAGAAGTACGAAATCGTTGCCGCGCTCAACAGCTTCCACGGCCGTACCCTGTTCACCGTGAACGTCGGTGGCCAGTCGAAGTATTCCGACGGCTTCGGTCCGAAGATCACCGGCATCACCCACGTGCCTTACAACGATCTGGCCGCGCTGAAAGCCGCTGTTTCCGACAAGACCTGCGCGGTGGTGCTGGAGCCGATCCAGGGCGAAGGCGGCGTACTGCCGGCCGAGCTGTCTTACCTGCAAGGCGCCCGTGAACTGTGCGATGCGCACAACGCGCTGCTGGTCTTCGACGAAGTCCAGACTGGCATGGGCCGCAGCGGTGAGCTGTTCGCCTACATGCATTACGGCGTGACCCCGGACATCCTGACCAGCGCCAAGAGCCTGGGCGGTGGTTTCCCGATCGCAGCGATGCTGACCACTGAAGACCTGGCTAAACATCTGGTTGTCGGCACCCATGGCACCACTTACGGCGGTAACCCGCTGGCATGCGCGGTCGCTGAAGCGGTGATCGACGTGATCAACACGCCCGAAGTGCTGAACGGTGTCAAAACCAAGCACGACAAGTTCAAGACCCGTCTTGAGCAGATCGGCGAGAAATACGGCCTCTTCACTCAGGTCCGTGGCCTGGGCCTGCTGCTCGGTTGCGTGCTGGCCGATGCCTGGAAAGGCAAGGCCAAGGACATCTTCAACGCCGCCGAGCGTGAAGGCTTGATGATTCTGCAAGCCGGCCCGGATGTGATTCGTTTCGCGCCAAGCCTGGTGGTTGAAGACGCCGATATCGATGCCGGTCTGGACCGCTTCGAACGCGCCGTGGCCAAGCTGACGCAAGCCTGATTCATACAGTGCTCCTCAGCGCCTATCGTAATAGATAGGCGTTGAGATTATTTCCTGTGCCGGGCCTGCCCGGCATTTTTTTCCCTGAGTTGGCGCAATTCGCCAACCTGATGTTAAGAAAGGAGTGACACCATGCTGGTGATGCGCCCCGCGCAAATGGCTGATCTGGGCGAGGTACAGCGTCTGGCTGCGGACAGCCCGATTGGTGTCACTTCCTTGCCGGATGACGTTGAACGCCTGAGCGACAAGATCGCCGCAAGCGAAGCCTCGTTCGCCGCCGAAGTGAGCTTCAACGGTGAAGAGAGCTATTTCTTCGTGCTCGAAGACACCGCCACTGGCAAGTTGGTCGGTTGTTCGGCCATCGTTGCCTCGGCCGGTTATTCCGAGCCGTTCTACAGCTTTCGAAACGAAACGTTCGTGCACGCCTCCCGCGAGCTGAAGATTCACAACAAGATCCACGTGCTCTCCCAGTGCCACGACCTGACCGGCAACAGCTTGCTGACCAGTTTCTACGTGCAGAGGGAGTTGGTGGGCACGCCTTGGGCGGAGCTCAACTCCCGTGGCCGTCTGTTGTTCGTGGCCAGCCATCCGGAGCGCTTTGCCGATTCCGTGGTGACCGAGATCGTCGGTTACAGCGATGAAAATGGCGACTCGCCGTTCTGGGATGCCATCGGTCGCAACTTCTTCGACCTCAACTACGCCGAAGCCGAGCGTCTGTGCGGTTTGAAGAGCCGCACGTTCCTCGCCGAGCTGATGCCGCATTACCCGATCTACGTGCCGTTGTTGCCGGACTCCGCTCAAGAGGCGATGGGCCAGGTGCACCCGCGGGCGCAAATCACCTTCGACATCCTGATGCGCGAAGGCTTCGAGACCGATCACTACATCGATATTTTCGATGGTGGCCCGACTCTGCATGCCCGCGTCTCGGGGATCCGTTCGATCGCCCAGAGCCGTGTGGTCCCGGTGAAAATCGGTGAGACGGTCAAAGGCGCCGGTCGTCAGTATCTGGTGGCCAATGCCCAGTTGCAGGATTACCGCGCCGTATTGCTCGAGCTCGATTACGCGCCGGGCAAACCGGTGACCCTGGATCTTGAAGCGGCCGAAGCCTTGGGCGTCGGTGAAGGTGCCAGCGTGCGCCTGGTGGCGGTTTGACGCCTGCTTCCTGGAGAGAAATGTCTGGAAAGCAGCGAAATTTCGCGGGTGGCGCAAGCGGCCCGTTTGAGGAGATAGCATGATCGTTCGTCCCGTACGCAGCAGCGATTTACCCGCTCTGATCGACCTGGCCCGCAGCACCGGCACCGGCCTGACCACTTTGCCGGCCAACGAAGAGCGTCTGGCCCATCGGGTTGGCTGGGCCGAGAAAACCTTCCGCGGCGAAGCCGGGCGGGGCGATGCGGACTACCTGTTCGTACTCGAAGATGACAATGGCCGCGTGGTGGGTATTTCCGCGATTGCCGGCGCCGTCGGCCTGCGTGAGCCCTGGTACAACTTCCGGGTGGGCCTGACGGTCAGTGCCTCGCAAGAGCTGAATATCTACCGCGAAATTCCGACGCTGTTCCTGGCCAACGACCTGACCGGCAACTCTGAACTGTGCTCGCTGTTCCTGCACGCCGATTACCGCAGTGGCCTCAACGGCCGCATGCTGGCCAAGGCGCGGCTGCTGTTCATCGCCGAGTTCCCGCAACTGTTCGGCAACAAGATCATCGCCGAGATGCGCGGCATGTCCGACGAAGCCGGGCGTTCACCGTTCTGGGAAAGCCTGGGCCGGCATTTCTTCAAGATGGAATTCAGCCAGGCCGATTACCTCACTGGCGTGGGCAACAAGGCGTTCATCGCCGAACTGATGCCGAAATTCCCGCTGTACACCTGCTTCCTGTCGCCAGACGCGCGCAACGTGATTGGCCAGGTTCACCCGGACACCGAGCCGGCCCTGGCGATGCTCAAGAGTGAAGGTTTCAGTTACCAAGGCTACGTCGACATTTTCGACGCAGGCCCTGCGGTGGAGTGCGAAACCGCCAAGATCCGCGCAGTGCGCGACAGCCAGGCGCTGGTGCTGGCCATCGGCACCCCGGGTGATGACGCCACGCCGTTCCTGATCCATAACCGCAAGCGCGAAGACTGCCGGATCACTGCCGCGCCAGCACGCTTTGCCGCTGGCACGTTGGTGGTTGATCCGCTGACCGCCAAACGTCTTCAACTCAACGCTGGCGATCAAGTACGCGCCGTTCCGTTGTCTGCAGCTCGGGAGTCGAAATAATGAATTCGCTATACATCGCCGGTGAATGGCTGGCCGGCCAGGGTGAAAGCTTTCAATCGGTCAACCCAGTGACCCAGCAAGTGCTGTGGGCCGGCGAAGGCGCCACTGCCGCTCAGGTCGAGTCGGCCGTGCAAGCCGCGCGTCAGGCATTCCCGGGCTGGGCCCGTCGTACCCTGGAAGAGCGCATCAGTGTGCTGGAAGCCTTTGCCGCCGCGCTGAAGAATCACGCCGACGAACTGGCTCGTACCATCGGTGAAGAAACCGGCAAACCCTTGTGGGAAGCGGYGACTGAAGTCACCAGCATGGTCAACAAGATTGCCATCTCGGTACAGAGCTACCGCGAACGCACCGGCGAGAAGAGCAGCCCGTTGGGCGATGCCACCGCTGTATTGCGTCACAAGCCGCACGGCGTAGTGGCGGTGTTCGGTCCTTACAACTTCCCTGGTCACTTACCGAACGGTCACATCGTGCCGGCGCTGCTGGCCGGTAACAGTGTGCTGTTCAAGCCCAGCGAACTGACACCGAAAGTCGCCGAACTGACGGTCAAGTGCTGGATCGAAGCCGGTCTGCCGGCCGGCGTGCTGAACCTGCTGCAAGGTGCTCGCGAAACCGGTATCGCCCTGGCGGCGAACCCGGGCATCGACGGTCTGTTCTTCACCGGTTCCAGCCGTACCGGCAATCATCTGCACAAGCAGTTTTCCGGTCGTCCAGACAAAATTCTCGCGCTGGAAATGGGCGGTAATAACCCGCTGGTGGTGGATCAGGTCGCTGATCTCGATGCGGCCGTTTACACCATCATTCAGTCGGCGTTCATTTCTGCCGGCCAGCGTTGCACTTGCGCCCGTCGCTTGCTGGTGCCGCAAGGCGCCTGGGGCGATACTCTGCTGGCGCGTCTGGTGGCGGTCAGCTCGACCCTTTCAGTCGGTGCGTTCGATCAGCAACCAGCACCGTTCATGGGCTCGGTGATTTCCCTCGGTGCTGCGAAAGCCCTGATGGAAGCGCAAGAGCATCTGCTGGCCAACGGCGCCGTGGCGCTGCTGGAAATGACTCAGCCCCAGGCTCAGGCTGCGTTGCTGACCCCGGGCATTCTGGACGTGACAGCGGTTGCCGATCGCCCTGACGAAGAGCTGTTCGGCCCGCTGCTGCAAGTGATCCGCTACGCTGATTTTGAAGCGGCGATCGCTGAAGCCAACGACACCGCTTATGGCCTGGCGGCTGGTTTGCTGTCGGATTCCGAAGCGCGTTATCAGCAATTCTGGCTGGAAAGCCGCGCCGGTATCGTCAACTGGAACAAGCAGCTGACCGGTGCGGCGAGCAGCGCGCCATTCGGCGGCGTCGGCGCCTCGGGCAACCATCGCGCCAGCGCCTACTACGCGGCGGATTACTGCGCGTACCCGGTGGCCTCGCTGGAAACCCCGAGCCTGACCTTGCCAGCGGCCCTTACGCCCGGCGTGCGCATGTCGTAAGACAGACCCTAGTAGCAGCCTATAACAACAGATTCTTGTGGAGCCTCGCTGATGAAATCCTTTGAAGTCAATTTTGACGGTCTAGTGGGGCCGACCCATAACTACGGTGGCCTGTCCTACGGCAACGTCGCCTCCCAGAGCAACAGCCAGCAATCCTCGAACCCGAAGGAAGCTGCGCTGCAAGGTCTGGCGAAAATGAAAGCGCTGATGGATATGGGCTTTCAGCAAGGCGTGCTCGCACCACAGGAACGCCCTGACGTAGCCGCCCTGCGTCGCTTGGGTTTCAGTGGCACCGACGCGCAAGTGATCGAGCAAGCCGCCAAAGACGCGATGCCGCTGCTGGTTGCCAGTTGCTCGGCGTCGAGCATGTGGGTGGCCAACGCCGCCACGGTCAGCCCGAGTGCCGACACCGCCGACGGTCGTGTGCATTTCACCGCCGCTAACCTGAACTGCAAATACCACCGCAGCATCGAGCACCCGACCACCAGTCGCGTGCTGGGCGCGATGTTCGCTGACCAGAAACACTTTGCCCACCACGCCGCGTTGCCGGCCGTGGCGCAGTTCGGTGACGAAGGCGCGGCCAACCACACCCGTTTCTGCCGTGACTACGGCGAAGCTGGCGTCGAGTTTTTCGTGTTCGGTCGTAGCGCGTTCGACACCCGTTATCCGTCCCCGCAGAAGTATCCGGCGCGCCAGACCCTGGAAGCCTCCCAGGCCGTCGCACGCCTGCATGGCTTGAGCGATGACGGCGTGGTCTACGCCCAGCAGAACCCTTCGGTGATCGATCAGGGCGTGTTCCATAACGACGTGATCGCCGTGGGCAACGGCGAGGTGCTGTTCTATCACGAGGACGCCTTCCTCGACACCGACCAGATGCTCGCTGAGCTGCAAGGTAAACTGGCAAAAGTCGGTGGGAAATTTCAGTCGATCTGCGTACCGCGTTCCGCGGTCACCGTGGAAGACGCCGTTCGTTCCTACCTGTTCAATAGCCAACTGCTGTCGCATCCTGACGGCTCCATGTTGTTGATCGTGCCGGAAGAATGCCATGGCAACGAACGCGTCTGGCAGTACCTGCAAGGCCTGACCAGCTCTGGCGGCCTGATCCGCGAAGTGAAAGTCTTCGATCTCAAGCAGAGCATGCAGAACGGCGGTGGCCCGGCTTGCCTGCGGTTGCGCGTCGCCCTCAACGAAACCGAACTGGCGGCCGTCAACCAAGGGGTTATCATGACGGCTCCGTTGTACGGCACATTGACCGAGTGGGTCGAAAAGCACTACCGCGACCGCATGACCGAAAACGATCTGGCGGACCCGCAATTGTTGCTTGAGTGCCGGACGGCACTGGATGAACTGACGCAAATCCTTAAACTGGGCGCGGTTTATCCATTCCAGATCAATTGATAGTCGGCGCGCTTTGGCTTTTTATATGAATGGCAAGCGCGCCGCTTAATCTCCAGATGAGAGCGTAAATACATGAGCGATACCCTGCAGCTGATCCTTGAAGACACCGACGGCACGCAACTGGAAACTTCCTGCACCCGCGTCGCGGTCATGTGGCAAGGCAAAGAGCTGTGGATCCAGCAGGACGGCCGTGGCCAGCTGCTGATCGGCGTGGACGTCGAAGAGGGTGACGCTGAATACGCTAACCTGCTGCTGCGCCCATTGGCGACTAATCTGGTAAGTCTGCAACTGGAGATGGAACCGGCTGATSTCGGTGATGATGAGGACCACGTGCACGGCCCGGATTGCAATCACGACCACTAAGGAAACCGCTCTATGCTCGCCCTCGGCAAACTGCTTGAACTGACCCTCGCCGGCCGCGAACCGGCGGAGAAGACTCAACTGACTGTCGAAGGCGTACGGATGCGCTGGTTGAGCGAAGGTGCGCTGGAAGTCCGGCCACCTGAAGCTCGCGACAATGGCCTGGACCTGCTGCTGTCGGCCGGTATCCATGGCAACGAAACAGCGCCGATCGAGCTGCTCGATCGCCTGTTGCATGACATCGCCCGCGGTGACTTGAAGCCGCGCGCCCGTATTCTGTTCCTGTTCGGCAATCCCGAGGCCATCCGTCGCGGTGAGCGTTTCATCGAGCAGGACGTCAATCGGCTGTTCAACGGCCGTCACGAACAAAGCAGCGGTTCCGAGGCCTTGCGCGCTTGTGAGCTGGAGCGGCTGGCGGCGACGTTCTTCAGCCTGCCGGACCGTAATCGTCTGCACTACGACCTGCACACGGCAATCCGTGGCTCGAAAATCGAGCAATTCGCCCTCTACCCCTGGAAAGAAGGACGTCAGCATTCACGCCAGGAGCTGGCTCGCTTGCGCGCCGCCGGCATGGAAGCGGTGCTGTTGCAGAACAAACCCTCCATCGTCTTCAGCTCCTACACCTACGACAAGCTCGATGCCGAGTCCTTCACCCTGGAGCTGGGCAAGGCCCGGCCCTTCGGGCAGAACGAAGGGGTCAACGTCAGCCTGCTGGAAACCCGCCTGAAGCAGATCATCGAAGGCACCGAGCCGCCAATGACCGATGAAGGGCTGGAAGGGTTGCAGTTGTTCAGCGTGGCCCGGGAAGTGATCAAGCACAGCGATAACTTCCGCCTGAACCTGCCGGCGGACATCGAAAACTTTTCGGAATTGAAAGTGGGTTATGTGCTGGCCGAGGATATCGCCAATACCCGCTGGATCATCGAAGAGCAGGGCGCCCGGATCATCTTCCCGAACCCCAGGGTCAAGAACGGCCTGCGCGCCGGCATCCTGATCGTACCGACCACCGACGAAAACCTGGTCTGACTGTCGTGGAGTGATCGTTCCCACGCAGAGCGCGGGAACGATCGTCTAACTAGACGGCTACCGCGCGAGGCTCGCTGCGGCGCAATGCGCGAGTCTTGTGCAGCGTATCTGCACACGTCTTCGCCGCTTCCTGACCTTTATGCACGAAATGCTCGAAGAAGAACTTCTGGTGTTCTTCACCGGCATGGAAGTGGTGCGGGGTCAAAACCACCGAGAACACTGGCACTTCGGTTTCCAGCTGAACCTGCATCAGGCCGCTGATCACCGACTGGGCGACGAATTCGTGGCGATAGATGCCGCCATCGACCACCAGGCCCGCGGCGACGATGCCGGCATAACGACCGGACTTGGCCAGCAACTTGGCGTGCAGCGGAATTTCAAAGGCGCCACCGACTTCGAAGAAATCGATGTCCGACTCCTGATAACCCTGGGCAATCATTTCAGCGACGAAGCCTTTACGGCTCTGATCGACGATTTCCTTGTGCCAACAGGCCTGGATGAACGCGACGCGCTCGCCCTGATGGTTTTTGCTTTTGCTATCGATTGCGGTGGGTTGCATGTTCTGACTCCTGTTTGTGTGAAAAACAGGGCGTTATGAATCGAATGGGATTTAAGGGTACGCAGGCACACGTGTCTGCGGACGGCGCTTTGGTACGGAACCTGGGCGGCGTCAATCCCGTTCTCTCTTCATCCGGACTATGACCGTCGGCCCCGGGATCACACCGGGTCTGCTGACCTTGCCGCCATCACAGCCATTGCCGTGCCTGTCGCCAAGCGCTCGCGGGCTATGCGCATTGCGCGCAATTACCGCCGGTGGGGAATTACACCCCGCCCTGAGAACGTTTTGCCGCCAGATTGTTTGGCGGCGAAGCGTTTTTAACACATATTTATGGGGCGTGCATGGCTGCTTTCTGATGATTGCTATCGGCTTTTCCGAAGGCATACAGCCTCTTTTCCTCGTTCAAGGCTTGATTAATTGTCGGCATGACCGCAGTAATTCCTTTCCGAAACGGATTTTTCCCCTGTTTACCGAGGCCAGATTCATGAGCGTTATCGATCTTCGCAGCGACACCGTCACCCAACCGACCGCAGGGATGCTCGACGCGATGGCCAATGCCGCCACCGGTGACGACGTTTATGGCGAAGATCCGACGGTCAATCGCCTGGAAGCCGAGCTGGCAACACGACTGGGTTTTGCCGCGGCGCTGTTTGTTCCAACGGGCACCATGAGCAACCTGCTGGGCTTGATGGCCCACTGCGAGCGCGGTGACGAATACATTGTCGGTCAGCAGGCCCACACCTATAAGTACGAAGGTGGTGGCGCGGCGGTGCTTGGTTCGATCCAGCCGCAGCCGCTGGAAGTGCAAGCCGATGGTTCGCTGGACCTGGCGCAAGTCGCCGCCGCGATCAAACCGGACGACTTCCACTTCGCGCGCACCCGTTTGCTGGCACTGGAAAACACCATGCAGGGCAAGGTGCTGCCGCTGGAGTACCTGGCCCAGGCTCGCCGCTTCACTCGTGAGCATGGCCTGGCGCTGCATCTGGATGGCGCACGGCTCTACAACGCGGCGGTCAAGCTGGGTGTCGATGCCCGGGAGATCACTCAGCATTTCGATTCGGTGTCGGTCTGTCTCTCCAAAGGCCTGGGTGCGCCAGTCGGTTCGGTGCTGTGCGGCTCGGTCGAGTTGATCGCCAAGGCTCGGCGTTTGCGCAAGATGGTCGGTGGCGGCATGCGCCAGGCCGGGATTCTCGCGGCGGCGGGGCTGTATGCGCTGGATAATAATGTTCAGCGCCTGGCCGACGACCATGCCAACGCACAATGGCTGGCCGAAGGCCTGCGAGCGGCGGGGTATGAGGTCGAGCCAGTGCAGACCAACATGGTTTACGTGAAAATGGGCGACAAGGCCGAAGCGATCAAGGCCTTCGCCGCGACACGCGGGGTCAAGCTCAGCGCTGCCGCTCGTCTGCGAATGGTCACGCACATGGACGTCAACCGTACGCAAATCGAGCAGGTCGTCGCTACATTCGTCGAGTTTTCCCGCATCTGATCGCGTTAGCGGTCCAATTGACCGTTTCTATCGTATAAACACGCTGTACCCCGCGCGCAGGGCCGATATAATGCGGCCCTTTGCCGTCGCTTCGTCTGTTGACGTTTCGCACAGGCCTTTGGCCGCAGCCTCCGTGGAAGAACCTAATGAAAAGCGCAGAAATCCGTGAAGCCTTCCTTCGCTTCTTCGAAGAGCAAGGCCACACCCGTGTAGCCTCCAGCTCTTTGATTCCGGGCAACGACCCAACCCTGCTGTTCACTAACGCGGGGATGAACCAGTTCAAGGACTGCTTCCTGGGCCAGGAAAAGCGCGCGTACACCCGCGCCGTCAGCAGCCAGAAATGCGTGCGTGCCGGCGGCAAGCACAACGACCTGGAAAACGTCGGTTATACCGCCCGTCACCACACCTTCTTCGAAATGCTGGGTAACTTCAGCTTCGGTGATTATTTCAAGCGTGACGCCATTACCTTTGCCTGGACGTTCCTGACCTCCGACAAATGGCTGAACCTGCCGAAAGAAAAGCTCTGGGTGACCGTCTACGCCAGCGATGACGAGGCCTACGACATCTGGACCAAAGAAGTCGGTGTACCGGCCGAGCGCATGGTTCGCATCGGCGACAACAAGGGCGCGCCGTACGCTTCCGACAACTTCTGGACCATGGGCGATACCGGCCCGTGCGGTCCTTGCACCGAGATCTTCTACGATCACGGCGCCGACATCTGGGGGGGGCCACCGGGCTCGCCGGAAGAAGACGGCGACCGTTACATCGAAATCTGGAACAACGTGTTCATGCAGTTCAACCGCACCGCCGATGGCGTGTTGCACCCGTTGCCAGCCCCGTCGGTGGACACCGGCATGGGTCTTGAGCGGATCAGTGCCGTGCTGCAGCACGTTCACTCGAACTATGAAATCGACCTGTTCCAGAGCCTGCTGAGCGCATCGGCCAAGGCCATCGGTTGCACCAACGACAATCAGGCTTCCCTGAAAGTCGTGGCTGACCACATCCGTTCCTGCGGCTTCCTGATTGCCGACGGCGTGCTGCCGTCCAACGAAGGTCGCGGTTATGTACTGCGCCGGATCATTCGTCGCGCTTGCCGTCACGGCAACAAACTGGGCGCCAAGGGCAGCTTCTTCTACCAGATCGTTGCAGCCCTGGTCGCCGAGATGGGCGAAGCGTTCCCTGAACTGAAATCCCAGCAGGCGCACATCGAGCGCGTGCTGAAGGCCGAAGAAGAGCAATTCGCCAAGACTCTGGAGCAGGGCCTGAAGATCCTCGAGCAGGATCTGGCCGAACTCAAAGGCGACGTGGTGCCGGGCGACGTGGTGTTCAAGCTTTACGACACCTACGGTTTCCCGATGGACCTGACCGGCGACATCGCCCGTGAGCGCAGCCTGACCATCGACGAAGCAGGCTTCGAGCGCGAGATGGAAGCCCAGCGCGTGCGTGCCCGTTCCGCCAGCTCCTTCGGCATGGACTACAACAGCCTGGTCAAGGTTGATGTGGCCACCGAGTTCACCGGTTACACCGCTCACAGCGGTTCCGCCAAAATCGTTGCTCTCTATAAAGAAGGGCAATCGGTTGACGTACTGAGCGAAGGCGAAGAGGGCGTCGTCGTTCTCGATCAGACGCCGTTCTATGCCGAATCCGGCGGTCAGATTGGTGATTGCGGCTTCCTCCAGGCTGGCGCTGCGCGTTTCGACGTGCGCGACACCACCAAGACCGGCGGTGCGTTCCTGCACCACGGTGTGCTGGATTCGGGCAGCCTGATCGTAGGTGCTCCGGTGGAGACTCATGTCGATGCCGAAGTGCGCCATGCGACGTCGCTGAACCACTCGGCGACTCACTTGTTGCACGCTGCATTGCGTCAGGTGCTGGGCGAGCACGTTCAGCAGAAAGGCTCGTTGGTCGACAGTCAGCGTCTACGCTTTGACTTCAGCCACTTCGAAGCGATCAAGCCTGAGCAGTTGAAGGCGCTGGAAGACATCGTCAACGCCGAGATTCGCAAGAACTCCGAAGTTGAAACCGAAGAAACCGACATCGAAACCGCCAAGCAGAAAGGCGCCATGGCGCTGTTCGGCGAGAAGTACGGCGACAGCGTACGTGTGCTGAGCATGGGCGATTTCTCCGTCGAGCTGTGCGGCGGTATTCACGCCACCCGTACCGGCGACATCGGTCTGCTGAAAATCATCAGCGAAGGCGGTGTGGCTTCGGGTGTGCGTCGTATCGAGGCAGTCACCGGTGCCGCGGCACTGGCCTACTTGAATGCTGCAGAAGAACAACTCAAGGAAGCGGCCAACCTGGTCAAGGGCAGCCGCGATAACCTGATCGACAAGCTGTCGGCTGTGCTGGAGCGCAACCGTCTGCTGGAGAAGCAACTCGAGCAGTTGCAGGCCAAGGCGGCCAGTGCGGCGGGCGACGATCTGTCGGCTTCTGCCCTGGACGTCAAAGGCGTGAAAGTGCTGGCCGTGCGTCTGGACGGTCAGGACGGCAAGGCGCTGCTGGCGCTGGTCGATCAACTGAAAAACAAACTCGGCCGCGCAGTGATCCTGCTCGGCAGTGTCCATGAGGAAAAGGTCGTTCTGGTTGCAGGCGTGACCAAAGACCTGACTGGCCAACTCAAAGCCGGTGATTTGATGAAGCAGGCTGCTGCGGCAGTGGGCGGGAAGGGCGGTGGTCGTCCAGACATGGCGCAGGGCGGTGGTACTGACGCTGGCGCACTGGATGCTGCATTGGCCCTGACTGTTCCATTTGTAGAGCAGGGTTTATAAGGCAGTGTGCCTGGTCCGCGGTCTAGTAGCGGGCCAGAACGCTGTTTGAGTGATTTATTGGGCGCCCTTCATGGGCAGAGGCGGCTTTGAAATGGCTTTGATCGTACAGAAATTTGGAGGCACCTCAGTCGGCACTGTCGAGAGAATCGAGCAGGTCGCCGACAAGGTTAAGAAATTCCGCGATGCGGGCGATGACCTGGTGGTTGTGCTGTCTGCAATGAGCGGCGAAACCAACCGTCTGATCGATCTGGCCAAGCAAATCAGTGGCGACGGCCAACCGGTTCCACGCGAACTGGATGTGATCGTTTCCACCGGTGAGCAGGTGACGATTGCACTGTTGGCCATGGCGCTGATCAAGCGTGGCGTGCCAGCGGTGTCGTACACCGGCAACCAGGTACGGATTCTGACGGATAGCGCGCACAATAAAGCGCGTATCTTGCAGATTGATGACCAGAAGATTCGCGGTGACCTGAAGGCCGGTCGTGTGGTGGTTGTCGCCGGTTTCCAGGGCGTCGACGAGCACGGCAATATCACCACGCTCGGTCGTGGCGGTTCCGACACCACTGGCGTGGCGCTGGCGGCAGCCCTGAAGGCTGACGAATGCCAGATCTACACCGACGTCGACGGCGTCTACACCACCGACCCGCGTGTGGTGTCCGTGGCTCAGCGTCTGGACAAGATCACCTTCGAAGAGATGCTGGAAATGGCCAGCCTCGGTTCCAAGGTGTTGCAGATCCGTGCGGTCGAGTTCGCCGGCAAGTACAACGTTCCGCTGCGCGTACTGCACAGCTTCAAGGAGGGTCCGGGCACCCTCATTACTATTGATGAAGAGGAAACCATGGAACAGCCGATCATTTCCGGCATCGCTTTCAACCGCGATGAAGCCAAGCTGACCATCCGTGGCGTGCCAGACACCCCGGGCGTGGCGTTCAAGATTCTCGGCCCGATCAGCGCCGCGAACATCGAAGTCGACATGATCGTGCAGAACGTTGCGCACGATAACACCACCGACTTCACCTTCACCGTGCACCGTAACGACTACCAGGCGGCGCAATCCGTGCTGGAAAACACCGCTCGCGAGATCGGTGCCCGTGAAGTCGTTGGCGACACCAAGATTGCCAAGGTCTCGATCGTTGGCGTCGGCATGCGCTCCCACGCAGGCGTGGCCAGCCGCATGTTCGAATCCCTGGCGAAAGAAAGCATCAACATCCAGATGATCTCGACTTCGGAAATCAAGGTGTCCGTGGTGATCRAAGAGAAGTACCTGGAACTGGCTGTGCGCGCCCTGCACACAGCTTTCGAACTGGACGCGCCGGCCCGACAGGGCGAGTAATGCGTTCCCCCCGAAGGGCGCGGTCTGACCGCGCCCTTCGTTTTTTTGAATGGTGCGTACCAAAACTGTTCTTTTGCTCGCGCTAGTCAATACTCAGGCATGTAGGGCTACGACCTTTTCGGTTGTAGGTCGAATGCCTTTTTTTTGCAGACTGTTGTCCCTGAAATGAAATGCGTGAGGAGAAAGGTATGCTGATTCTGACTCGTCGGTGCGCAGAAAGCCTGATTATTGGTGATGGCGAAATCACCGTGACCGTGCTCGGCGTTAAAGGAAATCAAGTGCGTATTGGTGTCAACGCCCCGAAAGAGGTGGCTGTGCACCGTGAGGAAATTTACCTGCGTATCAAGAAAGAGAAGGACGAAGAACCAAGCCATTAATTTTTATCGTTTTTTATGTTTGCAAACGGGGATAAAGCTGGTTAATATACGCCCCGTGTTGCGGAGAGCTGGCCGAGTGGCCGAAGGCGCTCCCCTGCTAAGGGAGTACACCTCAAAAGGGTGTCGGGGGTTCGAATCCCCCGTTCTCCGCCATTATTTGTTTAGTACGTTGTAATCTGGCTTCTTCGGTAAGTTGTTGAAATTACTAGAAAAAGTGCTTTACAAAAAGATTTAACGGCCTATAATGCGC